>NZ_WEKT01000010.1:0-116135 GCF_009874545.1 Vibrio eleionomae
GCCACATGTGTGTATCACTGATATCGAATGAAAAAACGTTCAAAGGTGGAGTAAAACGCAAAAGGAAGATGGCCGGAATGAGTGAAGCGTATTTAGAGAAGGTTCTCGCAGCCCTTTAATGATGGGCACCTTCATGCTTTTGCCCTGCCTATGATAATAGTATCTTCATTTAATGATGCTAGTTTTAGGTTTAGTAAAATAGAATCAAACCCTTTACTAAGCCAACGTTCTGGGAGTTTAATATTAGGTCTAAATATTGAAAAAATGACACTAACACTATCCCCTTTAAATATTACATGCTCAATAAAAACACTTTCATTTACTTCATAATTACCAAATAAATGAAACCATATTTCATCCGACTTATCAGCAATATCTAACCAGTTCATCTTAATATCCGTTTTTAAAAAGATAGAGATGTCAAAATGTGATCAAGCCTTGCTTTTTGCCACTATTCGACCGATACGAGAATAATGTAATTCAAAGTATTCACCAATTTACTCCTGTGTATAACCACATATCCTACTCGATTGTGCTTACGATTGAATTTCTTGGTATACACACCATTTAGTTGGCGCATCCCTTTACTCAGATTGCCGTCTGGTGTTTCGACTAAAAGATGATAATGGTTGGTCTTTAGGCAGAAGCTGTGAATCCCCCAATTAACCGTTCACAGGTTGAGGCTAACACCTCAAGAAAAACCCCGTAATCCGCCTCATCCAAATAAATCGGCGCTCGGGCATTTCCTCTGGACGTAACGTGATACAAAGCTCCTGAGTACTCAATCCGTAATGGGCGACTTATCTTTTCTTACCGACTACTGTGTATAAGATAAATGAAGTCCTTCACAGCCAGTTAGTCAAAAGGTAAGACTTGCCCCCATTATTCTGCGTCCATATATCCGGACTTGGGAATGAAGTTTTTAACACTTCGGACCCCGATGGAATCCGCACCTATCGGTCTCATCAAGTCTTCGGCTTCGTAATGAGCTATGACCCGTTATTACATTTAATTGCCTAATGCAGGATTGAATATTTTCTGACCTTTACAAGGACATAAATCCTCTATTCTAACTTGGCTTTCGTTCGAAAGATAATCTATAGCTTCTTCTATAGTGGAAAATTTTAGAATTTCTTCTCGTAAATAATTCTCGGAATCCATTTGAGATTCAAGTATTTCATCGATGTACACTTTTATAATCCCTTCATATTTTTGTATCGCGACAGAAGACCAACATAACTCACCACCTTTTTCATAAGAAAAAACTTTTCCGACTTGTTTATTATTTAGCACCCACTCTTTTATTTTTTTTAAATCAACCATTATTTCTTACCTACGATATTAATAAGTACTTTAACACCATCTCTTCTTTTAATATTGATATGAGGATATTTCCCATGATCATTATTTGGAGCATGCCCCTTAACTGTTCCAGTAGATGGGTCAATTGCATAATCTTTATGATATGCTCCGCCTTGTTTAAAACGGTCCATTTTACGTTTTTTCCTTATACCTGCAGGGTCATTATGCCCCACACCATTGACCTTCTGATAATCAGGGAAAGCTTCTTTAAGTAATTTGTCTGCTTCCGATTTTGTCCTTACATTTATAACCGTGTTATTACCACCAGTTCTAAGAGCCTCTGCATTTTTAGATATTTTAGGGCTTGAAACATCACTCTCAGGATTTTCTACCTCATCCACTTTAGGTTCAGGAGCTTGCTCTTCTGATGGGTCCTTACATGGCCCCAGCCCAGTTTCATTATGTAACCCCAACGGATCTACCCATCCCGTGGGGTTAGGCACATACTGGTAGTTATTCAATCCGCCGGCAAGTCCAATGGGGTCGACGGTGATAAAGCGCCCTGCATTGGGATTATAGTATCGATGACGGTTGTAATGTAACCCCGTTTCCGTATCAAAATACTGACCTTGGAAGCGCAATGGGCTGTCTATTTCCGCAACGGTTTTCTTAAAGACGTTACCATAGGCGCGATATTGCACTGACCAAACGGTTTCACCTTGTGTGGTTGTAATATCTAACGGCGTACCGATTTGGTCTAGATGGTAATGATAAACCTCTGCTTCTTTACCTTCGCCTTTGAGTAAAGCGAGCGGGCGGAAGGTGCCCGGTTCATAAACATAGCTTTGATACTGCTCGCTGTTGGTCATTTCGGCGATTAAATTATCGCCTTGCCAGAGAAACTCGGTGGTGGTTTCTAAACCGGTTTTATCCATCACTCGTTTTTCGATACGGCGACCAAATCCGTCATAACGGTAATGCGCTTGGCTGCTATCTGGCATCGTGACTTTAATTAAGCGATGCTGGCAATCGTATTCATAACCCGTCACTAGGCTTTGATTTTTACCACGGCTCTCTTTAACTAAACGACCAAATTCATCGTATTCGTAATGGCTATCACCATGGAGTTTTAGCTGGTTGCCCGGTGCGTGGTCAAATAGCTCGCTGCTTTGCAAGCTTATATGATTAGGTATTAAGTTACCGGTCGCATCGTGAGTGAACTGCTCATCAAGGTTGCCACGTACCGCGGTTAAACGAGACAGTGGATCGTAATCATAAAACGTGTCGCCGCGCTGTTTGTCGGAAATTTGAACAAGGTTACCCAGCCCATCGTATTGGTATTGACGACGTTGCTTTTCACGCCCTTCAAGCATTTGTGATTGATTAACTAGGCGGCCTTGGTCGTCATAATTAAAATGACTTTTGAGCTCACCTTGATTACGCATCATTTCCAAACCATTTTGGAAGATATGTTGCGTTAGTACCTCATCATTCAGATTTATCGCTCTTAACACGCCGCCTTTAGCGCGTTGGTACTCCAACACATTGGCATCAGGCAGTTGCCATTTACTCAGCAGCCCTAGCTCGTCATATTCATAGTATTGAGATGACCACCCCGCGTGAGACTCAACCACGCGATCCATGATGTCATAACGCCACGCTAATGGTGTTTCACCATCATCGACAGAAATTAGATTGCCATTGTTGTCGTATTGATACTCTATTTTTGAGCCGTCTGGCAGAGTCTTAACAAGCAAACGGCCGAGAGAATCTCGCTCAAAGACGGTTTCAAGTTCAGTGCCATTTGTCCCAGTCTCAACTTTACTGAGGAGCTTACCGTTTAGGTCGTAGGTGTACGCTAGACTACGCCCATCAAATGTGGTTTCTTTACTGACTAAACCATTAGGGAAATAATCGATTTGATAGGTTTCATCCCGTTCGTTGGTGATATGGCTAACGAAGTTCTTTGGATTATCGTAACGATAGCTAAGACTCGTTCCGTCTGGATTAATGACTCGACTGACAAGGTGACTATTCTCGCCATACTCATAGGATGTTTTATTACCATGTTCATCTAATACTTCGGTCACTTTGCCATACGCATTGTATGCAAAGTGCTTCGACGTGCCATTCGCTCGTTTTAGATAAATAAGTCGATCGGCTTTATCCCATTGGTATTCGGTCACACCACCAACAGAGGATTGCTCATAAATAACTCGACCAGAAATATCATGGCGATAACGAGTACTCGAACCATCCGGTAACACTTCACCAATCAACATTCCTAAGCGGTTCCAAGAAAGCTTATGCTCACTGCCGTCAGGGTATTTGATAGTGGATAGGTTACCTTGCTCGTTGTATTCGTAATAGGTTGTGTTACCCGCTGGATCTTTCTTCTCGGTTAGGTCGCCCTCAAAGTTGTGGAAATAACGCCAACTCGCGTCACCTCTATGAACTTTAAATATTTTGCCTTGAAGATATTCGAACTCTAGAATGTTGCCATCAGGTGTAATGGTTTGAACTCTAAAACCGGCTTCGTCATAAACATGAGTGGTTTCATTACCAAGCGCATCAATCTCTTTAACGACATTGCCATCTTCATCATATTCTTTAAATGACTCGGCACCATCAGGATCGACTGAACTTAATAGCTGGGCATTTTCATCGTGCTGATAGACAAGCTTACTACCATCCGGGTTAACAACTTCGACACTATTTTCAGCATCGTTCCAGACATATTGAGCATCATCCCCTAGGTTGCTCCAGTGACGAACACACCGAACACTTTTTCCGGTCCCTTCCCAATCCCAAAAAAATTCAACTCCACCAGCCATACGGCGCAATGTGATGACATTATCGTTATCATAATTGTAGTCTTCGCCTTCGTTGGCTTCATTTCTTTCCCCAATTAGATGATATGACTCATTGTAAATATATTGCTGTAGCGTTCTTTCCGTATGCCAAACTTTCCTACCGTCCTCATCCGAAAAAGTTCTAAGTTCAATGGATGTAATAAGGTTATCTTGATAATTGAACCAGAACGCAATACCAACTGGGTTAATAACAGCTTGCGGTTGTTTACTTTTGTTATAACTAATTAATAAACAGTTACCATAGTTATCCGAAATTTTTGTTAGGCGAGCGATATTTCCATCACGTTCAAAATGCAGGAAATCATATTCTGATGAAGAAACAATAAGCTCGTTTGGGGTATCACCAAGAAAAACTGCAGCATCACCTAATAAATTATAAATTGCCGGACGCTCTGTACTCGGTTCTGGCAAGGGTACAGTGACATTTTCACTATTACGCCAATAGACTTTACCATCCTCAAATGTCAGCAAATGCGACAAACTGTGGCTCCAACCATATCCTAATCCATCGAGTAACTCACAAGCCGATGTTCGGTAGGTCCGTTTAAATGTAAAGCCAAGTGCTCCCGGAAGTGAACAGTCCTCTAACGTTAACAATTCCTCGCCAGTCACCATTGATACTGGGCAGCCGTTCTTACATGTATTACTATCTGACTGGGAAGAGTGATTATTGGGATTACTTCCTGATTCGTTTGATTTATCTCTTTTAAAAATTTGCTTAATTCGCGCGCGAATCTTACCTTTCCGTTTTTGAGCGCCAGCTCCTTCTGTCGTGGTGCTATTTACAGACTGCGTGGTATTTTTATGTTGGCTAAAATCACCTTTACCATGAGTCGCTAATTTTTTAAGTGTTTCTAAACTTTTGGTTGCATCTTCTTGGAGTATCTTAACGAGTTTTTTCAGCTTACCAATAATATCTAACGCTTTTGCTTTACTCATTATTATTCTCCTTCCAGTGCTGTTGCGTAAGACCCTACTTCAAGCAATTTATC
Organism: Vibrio eleionomae; assembly: GCF_009874545.1. Lineage (NCBI taxonomy): Bacteria > Pseudomonadati > Pseudomonadota > Gammaproteobacteria > Vibrionales > Vibrionaceae > Vibrio > Vibrio eleionomae. The sequence goes on from NZ_WEKT01000010.1 coordinate 5,168, forward strand.
TATCGCTTTTAAAGCTGCCCCACCTGGAATAACAATCATCATAATCACTTTTACTAATAGAGAAGCTAAGCTTGTGGAAATAAAATTTATAATTTGGCGTGGACTAATTAAATGCAACCAACAATAGACTGCTTTTACACATAAGAAGCACCTAGCTTCATCTTGTAAAAGCATTAACATTTTCGTCGCTTCTTCTTTCGATTTTTTTAATTGCTCTGCGATTGCTTCCGGATTAGCTACGTATTTACTCAATAAATGTGCTAGTTTTGTAGGATGTGATAGGAGATCAAATAAATTAGAGATATCGTCCCAAGCTCTCATTAATTCATTAATAATGTTATGCATGAACTTTTCGACTTCTTCGCCAACATCAACACCGTTAACTAAATAATCTTTCCATTCTTCGCGTAATTCACTATCCCATTCTGATTGCAACCAATTCATCAGGTTTGAAATAGTGGTATCGTAAGAATCCATTAACGATTGTACATCATCCTCCGTCACTGACGTTTCAAATGTAATTTTCAGCTTTTTACCACCGTAAACGGTAGTATCTAATTGGAGCTGAGCACACCCGCTATCATCAATTGTTCCGGTCATCTCAGTACCCGCTATATCGTTGTATCCGTATACTGTGCCTTTTTCGACCGCTACAATCGTAAAATCAGTGTTTCCGATAGGTACAAACGCTTCGGACTCAAAGCAGTGGACTAACGTCAATTTGCCATCTTTAGGGCATGTAATCATACTAGCTTCGATCGCTTTATCATCGAGATCAGCTGATTTTTCATTGCCATTAACAATCACTTTTTGTTCCATATCAAGCGCCCAACCATAAAGCCAGTTACCTGACGCTTCTTTATATTGATCGAGAGATTGCATGAAGTCGGTTTTGATCTCTGCAAACTTGTCATCAAGATATTTTTCAACTTCATCATTTTGTACTGACGTGCTAGCAGCTTCACTCATCGGTAAACCTCTTGGTAAAACGCTTGATATAAATATCGATTTAGGGATATATCAGGATTAGTTTTTTTATAGCGTTTAATTAAATGGGTTGTTTTGGCTTTTACAATTGCTTCAGGGTAGGCGAAATAAAGGTCCGCACACTCTTCTTTAAGCCATTGCAAACTGTTCATAATCAACGTAGATGGATCGTCTTCCGTCAGTGCTTTTACGACACTCTCCGGCACATTCCACCACGGAAATTCTTTTTTATTGATGTCTTTTGGGGTTGGGTTCACCACTGAGCTTGTTGTGGATGCCCAGATAGTCATTGGTCCCATTAATTTGGCGCGTTCTACGTCGTCACAAAGATCTGCCGTTTTAATGCCAAAGCGTGGATCGTAAAAACGAAAGAACACATGTTCAACGTTTGGCATCCACACTTGCGTTAAGCTTTGTAAGTGATTTCTTACCGCGCTGAATTCCAGTTCAGAACCAACAACCATGCCCCAATCTTTGGCGGCATCCTCACTATCAGCCCACGCTAAAAATGGGTGCTCTGGAGTAATAGGTGCTATACGGGGCATCACTTCACGCCAATCAGAGTAAGGGGTTCCTAGCCATAACCCTTGTACATCTTCGCCGCCATGTTCATAGAATGTTTTGAGAATGGGCTCATCACTAGTTGTGTTGAGCACAACAAACCAATTTAGGTCTGCATGTTCTTTAATTACGCTGAGCATGCCCCTTCCTTACATTTTTCACATTCTTCACAGAAAGGTGCTGCCGATTTCATGGTCGCAACCTGAGCAGGGGTCAATATCGCTTTTGGATCGGTAGGTGGCGCATCCACTTTGCCAGGTAACACAGCCGTTGAACCACCATAAGCCGTTGCTGCGCTAGCACTACCGCCGGCGTTTAAGTTCACAACAGAACCTTGGATCGTTACGCCACTCGCATCGACTTTGACAAAGTTACTGCCATTAGTCAGGGTGATTTCTGAACCAGCTTCAACCACTAACTTAGCACCTGAAGAGATTGAAATAGTCTTACCCGCTTGCACTGCCATTAAGGTGCCAATTTTGTATTGATCGGATGAGGCAATATTGGATGTGCCGACTTCTTCACTCATGTTTTTAGTGACTTTAGTGCGGCTCTCTCCCTTGACTGTAAGATGCTTATTTTTACCAATTTTGGTGAAACTATCGTTATCAACGGTGAGATGCTTATCGTTATGAATCACATCGGTATGATCGTTATTTACCTGCGCTTCAAAGTCTTTCTGCGCATGCATATAAATTTTTTCACTGTCGGCCTGATCTTCAAAACTCAGTTCGTTATATCCGTTGATATCACCTTGGTGAGTTTGCGTGCGAATCACCGTTTTGGTTTTATTATCAGGCAAGGTATACGGCGGAATATTGGTTTCGTGATAGGTACGACCTGTAATGATCGGCTGATCAGGATCGCCATTTAAAAACGATACGATCACTTCGTGTCCAATACGAGGAATCGCTACCATACCGTATTGACTACCAGCCCAACCGTGAGAAACACGTACCCAGCAAGAGCTCTGGTCATCCGCGTTCGAGTAACGATCCCATGGGAAATGAATTTTTACGCGTCCATATTTGTCACAAAAAATTTCTTCATCTTCAGGGCCAACTACCATGGCCATCATCGGACCATCAACTTGCGGTTTAGGCTGCGGTTTCGCTTGCCAATTTACTGTTGATGGCACCAATTTAAACTGGTTCGCATAACGCGTTGAACCACTACCGGCTTCTTCTTCAAGCGCCTGTGATTGCTCACCTTGATGGCGAATACGAACCACGAGATAGTCAGTATTCATCGTATCATTGAGATGTTCTGCCAAGGTAAATTGGTAACCGGCACGAAGTTTGGGTTGGTTGCTTTTGCCATCCAACGTCCGCGCATTGCGACGCAAATATTCTAAGCGAATTTGGTTAAAAGCTTGGCCGTTGGTATCGTCTTTGAAACGACCTGGAGAATCAAAGTGCTCATAAATTGCTTGTTGATAATCCATATCCGTACCCTGAGCGCTTTGTGCAAAGGTATTGGTTGGCTTTTTGAAACTGTAGTCTTGCAGAGCAGTACTACTGACTTCCATTTCTGTTTTAGCGATCAAGCTAGATACATAAGGCGTATCAACCACACCACCAGAAATCGAGTTATAAGCGATTTCTCCACCAAGTTTGGGCAAGCTTGCTGTTGAATCCGTAAAGAGAACAGTGTGCTTACCTTCTTCATGAATAAAGCTATATACCAAGCCTTCTTCTGCCGCGAGGCGTTGAAGAAACGCTAAATCGGTCTCGCGGTATTGAACACAAAATTCCCGCTGTGCGCAGGTGCGCTTTACTGAAAAGGCATAATCATCAATGCCCATCTCTTGGAGTAAAACCGAGATAATTTCAGGCACAGTTTTCAATTGGAAAATACGGCTATTTTGACGCAAAGATAAGCGCTCTAAAGCAGGAACGAGCGTGAGAGAATAGAAAGTATAGTTATGGCCAATATCGCCTTGAGTGAAGCTACGCACGACGCCATTAACGCGCTGAACTAATTCACCATTGCGATAAAACGTCAGCTCTGCCGTTTTATCGACTAACTGATCTGGCGTAAAATCTGATTGGCGACTCGCTAGGTTTAAGTAATAACGAAACCCATAGCAAGCCTCACCATGAAATACATCGTCAGAGAGGCTCTCTTGGCCATCAAAACTGCGTACAACAAGCGCGTTTTCCTCTAACCCTTCTACTTCTAATTTAAAACCTAACGTAGCCATCCTGCCAATTCCTTTCTACCCATTCTACGTGGGATTGACCCTGCGATTGAATTTGCAGCGTTTTGTGTTTTTATGATGAATGCCTAATGGACACCGATGCCACAGCCCAACATCCGAACTAACACAAATTGCAGCAAACTCAATGCCAACTAAATATATCTAAGTATCAATGCATTACATTTACAAACTCACAATTAAGGCAACAATCTGCCTAAAATGAGCAAGTTTCTGCTTCACATCGCTATTTATTGCCCGTCTTTTCAAGAGCGGTGATTTGTTTTTGTAATTGGTTATCGAGCTGAGCTATTTGCCAGCTCAAATTATTTAAACGCTTTTTCAGTACGTTAAATTCTTTTTTCGCTTCAACTAAATCGCCTTGCTTAATCAAGGTTTGCACATAGTCTACGCGTCCATAAACCGGGGATAAGCTAACAGCAAAATCTTCCAACGATTTGGCATTACGCTGCAATGCAGACCAGCGCTGTTTCTGAGCTAACAGGGAGATATTCGCCATCTTGGTGCGAATATCGCGAAAACGTTCAATGAAATATTCGGTCTGTTCTAATGCTTTTGTCTGCGCCGCTGAAAACGCTTTATCTACCTGTTGAACCTTTGCTGATTCTGGATATAACGTTCGCAATGTTGTTATTTGGCTAAGAGCATCGAGTTTAGTTTTCTCAACAGATTGCTGCATGTTGTTTGTTGCGGCACCGCTGTAGAGAGCAATAAAATCATCCTCCCAGCGAGCGAGCTGACTTTTCGATACCTGATTTTGATACTGTGAGAGAGCAGCTTCAGTCTGAATAAGAGGGGTCGCGCGATATTGAGCATAGTCATCTTTATGAAACCACGCATAATGTCCATAAGCCCATTGACCAAACGCACATACTGCCAAGCCGATCAAAAACATGACGCCACACCATAACCAGTGACGAGCTTTAGGCACAGAAGGAACCTGCTGAGCTTCTTCTTTGTGCTGACGTTTCATCAACGTGTGGTATTGCGTTTCGATACGATCAATATGCTCAAAAAGGGCAAAACCCACCCCTTCAAAATCGACTAAATGGTCTGGCTGCTGCGCTTCAAGTAATTGATGTAAGCGTTCGCAATGACTTTCTGCACGATAAAGTTCACGTAATGCTTCATAAGTGGGCTTCAGAGATTTCAGTTCTTGAACAACCTTGCCATTGACCCAATCAAGCACTTCTTTGCGCATTTTTGCGGTTTTAGTATCAGGCTCAGAAAGGTTACTCAGACTATAGCTAAGAAGCTCTAACCCATTCGCAAACCCCGCCAGGCCATGGACTTTTAAACTGGCCACCGCGTAATAACCAGTGATCAGAAAATCCATGCCTGGCGCTTTTGCTAAACGTTCACAACATGCAAAGACCTTTTCCCAATCAGTACCGCCAGCTAAAGGGTTGAATCGGCGATTTACCTCATCACGAATAATTTGATAGTTTTCTAATTCCCGAATCGCATTGGAGTCATTGGTTAATTGATAATATTGACCATCCAGGAAAATTGCATTCGACATACGTATTCCGCTCTAATCTGAAAAGAGGAGCGAGTTACCTCGCTCCTTATAATGAAATGTTATTGTTTTAGTACAGTGTTTCGGACAGCTTGAACGATTTGAATAAGCGTTCAGTAAATGGATTTGCATCCGCTTCAGAGTTCAGTCGGTAAATCATATCGCCACCATCAACATGGAATTTGTAATCCACTGATGTAGGGCTAGCAGAAACGACATCACCGTGGTCAAGAAGGCGGAAGAATGCCCATGGACCCTGAATACTGATACTACGTGGAGAGACGTTCGTTTTGGTTGGTACCAACGTCACTTTAGATACCGCTGAATCACGTAGCGTATTAGGCCAAATCAACTCCACATTTTCACGTGGTCCATGACTGTATGACAGATACTGACCATCGACATTCAATACACTGCGACGTTTATTGCCAGTTAAGCGCAACGGCTCAACAGAGAAGCTGACATCCAATACACCTTTACGGTTAAAGAACGCGCGGCGAATACGCTGTGCTTGTTTGATTTCATCCAGCACTTCTTTACGAACGATAGAGTGATCAGCACCGTTGTCACCAACACTTATATTCTCATCAATAAACATCTTCAGCTGATTGTTATAGAAGCTATCTAACGTACCATTTGGCGCGAAGAAAGATTCAAAATCTTCCAAAGAGACATCTTTTGATGAATCTGGATTAAACGGATAACGATTGGCTAGTTTCTCTTCAAACGTTTTATATACATCTTCATGCCAGCGAATTTCTAAGTGTTTAATCGCAGCTTGTTTCACAACATACCAGCTTTCATTTGCCAGCTTAGTCATCATCGCATCTAGTGGTTTTGGTAGCCCCGATGCAATACGTTTCAACGTATAGATAGGATCGGCATTCACCAGTTTGAGACGAGCTTTAGTTGCATCCAGCGCTGCTGTACCAACATCCGGTGCATCTTGAATCGATTTCAGATAATTTTGCAGTTCTTCAATCGATGCGAGAACTTCTTGGAAATAAGCTGGCTTATCCCCCATTGGTTTTAGCATGTCGTTGAGTTCAGAGAACGGAGCTTCAATCATCGATGCGACTTTGTATTTCGATGACTTGATCAATTCTTTCTTCGCATCATCGTCATCCACAGCAGCGTACATCTCGGTATTGGTATCTAAAGTACGCAATAGACGTTGTAGCGGTTCAACGTTGCCAGTGATGTTTTCTAACACAGTGACCGCATCGTTAATGTCTTTGAAGTATTTTACATCAATTTCATTCAATGCATTACGCCAAGTATTATTGTAATCAGATACATATAGCTGGCGAATCCGGCTACGTAGAGCCTTTTTATCGGCTTCGCTGAAGTTAGCCGACTTGGTTTGTCCCAGTACCCAGCTATCAATCAGTGCCAATTCAGAAACCGACTCTGACTGAGGCATAAAGTAATCTTCAAAGCCATGTTTAGTCAGCATTTGTGGAATATATAGGTTACCACTGTTCATAACGCGCTCTTCAAAGACCACATCAAACACTGGGCCAATCAGGCTACGTAAATTGATTGCAGGACCTAATACAGATTGAGCATTCAGTTTTAAGTTACGATAAACACGCTGCTCATTAGGCATTGAGCCAAGTTGGTCTTGCACTTTAGCGATGGTTTGATCGTATGGCTTCATCACTTTATCCGCCATTACATCGCCGTGTTTACGATCTGAAGTCAAATCCGTGTGCAGCATTGCGTAATCTAAGTGTTGCAGTAGTTCGTTTTGAACTTTACTTTCACCAGAAAAATCTTGCTGCCAATGACGAGCAAAGTAATCCATCACATAGTCTTTATAGCGACCACTTTTGTCTGTCATCATGCGGTAAACACGTAGAACAGCGAGTTTTTCCTCATCTGTTTTCGCATTTTTCAGATCAACGATAACATCAGACATCAGCAATGGTAAGAAGCGAGTTTCTAACAAGTTCAGATAGGTTGCTTCAACACGTGGACCAATAGTGTGACCTTGGTAAAGACCAAAATCAGAAATAAAGCGCGGCTTATCACGGAAGAAACCAAATTCCAGTGTCGCTTGGCGAATCTTGTTCAGAGGTTCTAACACTTCACGTTGAGATGCCATTTGTAAATTAGAAGGAAACTCTTTTTTATACTGGTTTACCTTCGCCAATACTGCATCGGCATGTTCGATATTAGCTTCGTAGTAACGCTGCCATGTGCCAATTAATAGAACAGAGGCAATCGAACAGGAAAGGAGTGATAACCCCATGATACGACGTTTTTGACGCGTCACACGAAAGTTATCCGACGCCAAACCGGCTTCTGGATAAATAATCTTGTTAAACAGCTTTTGCGTAAAGTAAACCGTTGAGTTTTTCGCATGCTGTGCACGGTTAACCGCATGAGACAGGCCATAACGACGTGATGCGGCATCATCGAACGCGTTTGTCGGTACGCCTTGCTGATACACAGAAGTAAAGTAAGCCCCACGAACTAATGCTGATGTAGAGAATTGGTCACTGGCTAATGCATCTTCAAAGAACTGCGCCAGAATATCTTTCAGCCCCGCCATTTGACGAGTAAAGCTATAAATCGCGTTACGTTCATCTAAAGGCATCGTTTCCGAGACAGCTTCTGGCAACAATGTGTTAATGCGAGAGACAAACTCAGAATAATCACGAGAAAACTCTTCTAACCAATGATCAAGGTTTTCAATTGAATCGAGCGAGAATGTAAAACCTAAAACATCTTCACGTTCTGCTTTGGAGTAATGCTTGAAGAAAGGTTCAAAACCATACAACAAATCAAGTTTTGTCAGAGCAATATAGACAGGTAAACGGGTTGACAAGGTTTCCATCAGTTCACGCAAACGCGCACGGAGTAAACTTGCATATGCCTTACGCTCCGACGCAGTTGCAGCCGCTAGATGAGATACATCAAGGGTCAACACAATACCATTGAGCGGACGACGACTGCGGTTACGATCGAGCCATTGAACAAAGTGTTGCCATAAACGACGTTCCATTTCACCGTCGTTGTCCATTTCACGGCTGCCTTGAGTCAGTAACTCACCGTCAGGATCGATCAATACGGACTCGTCACCAATCCACCAGTCGAAAGAATAAGGGTTTGCACTTTTCTTACCAGAAGCTCGACGAACTGAAGAGAACACAAAGTTCTGGCCTGAGCGGTTAATCAGGCTTGTTTTACCTGCATTTTCCAACCCCATAACCAGATACCATGGCAACGCATAGAGATAATTGCGTTTGTTCATGTTCTGTTTCATATCAACCATAACTTGGTTGAGTTCTGCTTCCTGGCGCTCCTCATAAACTTTAATCGGATCTTCACGCAACTGTTCTTCACGTTGCTGCTGAACTTGGAATGATCTCAGTTTACGTGCCTGCCAAAGCCCCCAAAGACCAAAACAGCCTAATGTAAATAGCGCACTGGCTACCGCACGAGCTGTTATAGATTCTAATGGCTTAACATCATAAATATTAAGCCATGGGCCTGCCCACCAAATCGCTACATTCAATAGAATGAATGCAGTGAATAGTAAAATAGGAAGCGCAGAAACCATTCCTGGTTTAAGCTTTTTCACTATCCCGACAATAACTTTCCACATGGATTGTGTCCTTCGTTTACTCTGACGTTGTATTTCTTTCTAATTGTTCAATCAGTGACGGTTCCCACTCGGTTACACTCATGGTTGTCACTTGGTTGTGTAATGTTTGATACTGTTCTTTAGCCATAGCATCAAGATGATTTGCCTGCATCAAGTCTGCAGACAAGAGTCGCCAATAAAACTTATCGCGCGGTTCCACTGCACTCACTAAGCCATCGTTTAGCATCGATAAAGCCACCGCAATTCCACCTTCTTTAGCCACATTAAAAGCTTCTTTGCGTTTTTCTTGCCAATCACCGCCGCCACCAGATTGTGTTGCCGCTTGTCCCGGTTTAGAAGCTAGCCACTCCTTTACCTCTTCAGAGACAAACGGCTCCCCACCTTTGAACTTTAAATCGTACAAAGAAGGTAAGCGGGTAAGAAACTGCTCTGTTTCTTCTATGATGGCTTGGCACCACTCTTTTTTTCCTAGGCTTTCGGCAATCTGATAGCTCATCAAATGTCCGTCAAACCAATAGGGTGCCATGGTCAAACTTTGTTCTACTTTGCGCCATAAGGCCAAATCAGGGTGACGCATTTGGTCTTGATAATCTTTAACTCTATCTTGTTGCATACCGCGCAACATGGTTTCGCCATCCGCTTTGTGGTCAGGCAAAGAGGTGATACTCCCCCATACTGCATAACGACGAAGACGCACTGATAACGCAATTCCATATTCTTGTTCTGCAAGAAATTCAGAGACTTTAAGCAAAGTTTGCTTGGCAGCTTTATCACTGGAATTATCGACTGACAATGAAGTCGTTGTTGTCGTTGGACGAGCCTCACTTTCCTGAGCTTGTGCCGGCTTGTCTTGCTCAACTTTTTGTCGTTCTTCAACTCTGCGTAATTCGTTTTGAATCTTCAAAACCACAGATTCTACGACATCGGAAGTTAAGCCATGGGACTCAATATTTTTTTCCCATGTCGCGACCGATTGCAGTAGCGCTTCACGTGCGGTTGAGTCATAGCGATTAAATTCTAATTTTTCGAGAACGAGAGCAAATCGCTGTGCCATTTGGCTAAAAAATTTACGACGCGGTAAATTGCCGCGTTTACCCGGTGCTGGGAAACTGTCTTCCCAGAAGTTTTCCATGAAATCACTCATCACATCAAAAGATGCTTTGAAACGTGATGGTGTCGGATCGTTGTGCAGACACTGTAGTAAATACACCAATAATTTAATGTCTTTACTTTTTTCGCCTAACAATTTGACCGTACTGTGCTCCACCTCTTCCCATTGCACGCTAGCGTGGGAAAGTGAACCCACTTTCATCATTTGGTCTTCAACGAAATCAAACAACGGATCATCAAACAAACGTTCACCCACAGGACTATCACCTGGGATTGGTTGGGTAATCTGACGACGATATTCTGCTAATTCCATATCGTCACCTACCAACCACAACGCTGACGAAGCGCTGATAAATCTTGGGCGATATCTCGTGTATTAAAGTTAAGCCCGTCGGCAAATTTTGCATTAGAACGCAAAACGAGACGAGGCTCTTTAACCATGGATTTCATCATGCGAATTGCCGGTAGCCCCCGTGCTGATGACATCAATACACCGAGATCATCACTACGCCAATACTGCTGATCACCACCAGCTACTGCAACGCGAATGCGGCCATCTTCAACCGGTTGTGGAAGTGCAAGCTCAACTCGGCTTAGGTTATTCATGCAGCTCATCAGTAACACTGGCTTAGCATTTCCTTTGAATTGAGTGTTATCGTTAGTCGCTGTTAAAGCGATCCAAGCGCTGCTGCCACGCCCTTCCCCCTGAGTGACTAAAGCACGATCCTTATCACCATCTTGATGAGCCGCATCCATTGCTCTTTGCCAAGCTTCTGGGAACGCTTCACCATCTTTTTGCGCGACTTGAATCGGTGTTTTAAATACGCGATCAAAGCAGTCTAGCCTCTCTAACCTGCCAGTGATAAGTCGACATTGCTGCGCCTTTTTGACCAATTTCGTATCATTACCAGCCGCCATCGATGGGCTAGAAAACACACAAAATGAAAAGGCAACCCAGCTAAACAGTGAGACAATTCGTCGTTGAGTATTCATTGAGATTTGATCTCCAATTTTTGACACTTGTAAGCTAGGGTTCGTTTGGGAATACCCAGACTCAGCGCTGCTTTGGCACGATCACCGGAGTAACGCTTTAGACGCTCAGTGATGATCTTGGCTTCAAAGTCATTTAATGCCGCTTTAAGGTCACTAATGACTTCGCAGTTCACATCATTAATGTCAGGAGTCGATGTGGTAGGTGCTGCTGCAAACGCAGCAGATGTAACGGCCACTTCCGCCGATTGCGGTTGAGGGGCAATATCTGCCATCGCCATAATACGATGAGCAAAACAGTGTTCCTCAACTTGTGTTCCGTCTTCTGTTTGCGCACAACCAAACTCGATCAAGTGTTTGAGTTCACGAACATTACCAGGGAAATTATGCTGCTTAAGACAATCCACCGCCTTGAAGTGCAAGCCTCTGATATTTTTTCCATTCTGCTCATTAAACAGATCGACAAAATGTTGGCCAAGTACTTCGATATCGTCCAGTCGTGCAGCTAACCGCGGCAACGTAATTGGATATTGGAATAACCGATAATAGAGATCTTGACGAAATTCACGGTTACGTACTTGTTCAATTAAGTTGACATGAGTAGCAGATACCAGACGAAAATCAGACGCTTGTTCTTGTTTCCCCCCTACTGGACGGAAAGTTCGAGATTCAAGAACGCGTAACAGTTTCGCTTGCAATGCAAGCGGCATGTCACCAATTTCATCTAAGAATAGTGTTCCACCATTCGCCTGAGCGATCAGACCTTGTTTGTCACTATCTGCACCAGAAAAAGCGCCTTTACAGTAACCAAACAACTCACTTTCTAACAAATTCTCTGGAATGGCAGCACAGTTAATAGCGACAAATGGTTGATCTTTACGTGATGATAACTGGTGTACTGCTTCAGCAACCAACTCTTTACCAGTGCCGGTTTCTCCCTGAACCATAACTGACAGTTGCGATTGAGCAGCACTCGCAATTTGTTGACGAAGTTTTTGCATCACATCGCTATTGCCAATTAATTTTTGCGACAAATTTTGCGCCAATGACTGTTTAACAGAACAACGTTTAATATCGTTAAGTGATTCCGATAAAGCCCGACGATCATGCTCGTCACGCTCCATGGTCATCAATAACGCACGTTGTTGTAGATAAAGCTCTACAAATTTGACGAACGTTTCATCATCAAACGCGCCAGTCACCACATGGCTTTCACCCACCATTAGTAATATCGACTGCACATGCTGATCACCTAATGGTAATGGCTGTATCAGTACTGAGTCGAACATACCAACATTGGAAACCAATTGAGAAAACGGACGATTGGCTTGCCAAAAAACTAATTCGTCTGCGGTTAAATGCATGGCATTCGCGGATTGAAGTACATGAGCAAACGGGTTATCAAAATCCGTTACTGCCCATGAACACTCTAATGTTGAGTCGTGTGGGACCAACAGACGCCCATCCGAAGTGGGCATCAATAACATGCAAGTTGAGAGTCCGAGTTCTTGCGACACAATATCGACAAAACGTGTCGCAAGCTGATGAGGCTTTCTCAATCCTACAAGGTCGGTCGCGAAAGCTAACCAGTTACTCATGATTACTCGACCTCACCGATGAACTCACCATCTTGTGCAGACAATGAAATTCGAATGACAGGCTCTTTACTTGCAAGTTTGTTTAATAATGCAAGTGACACTGGCGGTAATAACTGACCATCAATAATAGCTTCAAGCATACGCGCACCATTTTCAGAGCGAGTTGCACGGCTAAGAATCTCATCAATCAATGATTCTTCAACCACCACCTCTGCAGAGTATCGTTCTGCTAATAGATTTTCTAAACGCGCTAACTTACCTTTCACAATGTCACCTAACACTTCTTTGTTCAGTGGCATATAAGGAATCACTTCCATACGAGCAAGTAATGCAGGTTTAAAGAACGCAGCCAATTCTGGATACAATGCGTCATCAAGCTCTGCTAGATTATCTGAGTAATCGACGATGGTTTGGAAACCTAAATTTGAAGTTAGGAAAAAGACCACGTTTTGACAGTCGATTTTACGGCCTTCACCATCATTCAATTCACCTTTATCAAACGCTTGATAGAAGATATTGAGTACTTCTGGGTGTGCTTTTTCAACTTCATCGAGCAGAACCACTGAATATGGCATTTTGCGGATTGCTTCCGTCAACACACCACCTTCACCGTAACCGACATAACCTGGAGGTGAACCAATTAGGCGTGAAACTGTGTGCTTTTCTTGGTACTCAGACATGTTGATAGTCGTCAGGAACTGTTGACCACCATACAATTGCTCAGCAAGTTGCACCACGGTCTCTGTTTTACCAACACCACTAGGACCAACCAGTAAGAATGCACCTTTTGGACGACCAGGGCGGCGTAAGTCAGCGCGTGCGGTAAGTAAATGACGGTGAACGCGTTCAATCGCAGGGTCTTGCCCTTTAATCGCTTTACCCAAAATTTCAGTTAAGTGAGTGATTTTATGCAGTTCGTCGGTGTTCATTTGATCAACGGGTACGCCGGTCCAATCAGCAATAACTTCTGCCACTTGATCGGTATCCACCTGCGGGTACATCAAACGTTCCCCATGAGGAATGCTGTTAAGCTGTTGATATTTATTTTTAAGCTCGGCGGTTAACTCCTCAATCGCTTCTTGTTCAGGCTCTTCTGCTTGCTTTGCTTCCATCAACTCAGCACGCAATTCGACGATACCTTCAACCAAAGAGCGTTGCTCATTCCAAGCATTAGTTAAGGCTTCTTTCTCTTCCTCATCTTGAGCTTCTTGTGCATGAAGAACATCCAATCGAGCTTGATCAACATCCTGACCAAGGTAAGCCGCTCGTTCAAGCATATCGATTTCTAGCTGACGTTGATGACATTCCGTTTCAAGGAGTGAAATACGCGTCGGCGGTGTGGTCATATTAATCGCAATTCGAGCACATGCTGTATCAAGAACATCAATCGCTTTATCGGGCAGTTGACGGCCAGAAATATAGCGTGCTGATAATTCAGCTGCGGCTTTAAGCGCATCATCTGTGATTAAAACGTTATGAGCTTTTTCATACACACCGTTCAGGCCACGTAAGATATCAACGGCTTGAGTGATACTTGGCTCTTCCAACTTAACAAGTTGGAAGCGACGAGTTAACGCTGGATCTTTTTCAAAGTACTTTTTGTATTCTTTCCAAGTCGTAGCTGCGATGGTACTTAGTTCACCACGTGCCAACGCCGGTTTGAGAAGGTTGGCCGCGTCACTTCCCCCTTCTTGATTACCAGAACCAATCAGAGTATGAGCTTCATCAATAAACAGAATGATGGGGTTCGGTGCGTGCTTAATTGCATCTATCACACCTTTAAGACGTTTTTCGAATTCACCTTTCACTGAAGCACCGGCTTGCAGCAGGCCTAAATCCAATGAATAAAGGTCGATTTTTTTAAGTTGTGTCGGTACGTTACCCGCGACAACACGAAGAGCTAACCCTTCGATCATCGCACTTTTACCTACACCTGCATCACCAACAACGATTGGGTTGTTTTTGCGACGACGACACAGGATATCGATCATCAGGTTCAGTTCATTTTCACGGCAAAGTACTGGGTCTAATTCACCGTTCCGAGCTTGCTCTGTTACGTTAGTACAGTATTTATTTAATGGTGAAGAATCACTATTTAACACTGATGATTGTGCTGATGATTTACCTGATTTTTCGACATTTGTTTCAGATGAATCAGCAAGAATCGTTACAAAATGTTTTTTTAAATTTTCACGATTGATACTGTCAAACTGCTTGATCAATTTCAAAGGTAAGTAGCGATCAGCACGTGTAATTGCAGCCAAAAATACCGCACCGGAACGTAGTTCCGTTTGTTCAAGTTCAGTGGTAGACAGTAACCATGCCTCTTGTAACACTTCGACCAATAATGGTGAAAAAGCAGGGTAAGTATCCAATGCTTGTTCACGAGCATAACTTGATGCTAAGGCCTGTTTTACGGCATCTACTTCAATGTTTGCTTGTTTTAGGATTAAGCGAACATCCGATAGTGGGTTATCGATAAGAACATCTAAATAATGCTCTAGTGTTACCTCTGGATGCTGACGCTCGATACAGAGGGACGCTGCTTGCTCTAAAGCCAGTTTACTTTGAGCATTCAACTTTGAAATCAGTGTGGGTAATTCAATACGGATCACGACGAACACCTAGCCTTTTATTTTATAGTTAAAGTATTTGATTTAATTGATTAATGACGTCACTTGTTTTTTCATGTAGGACATAGGTATAGCCAAGAAATACCCCAACCCACAGAATGAAAAAACCAACAAATACCGACCAAACTGGCATTTGAGCACTTAATTTATATTTTGATTGAACAACATGGTCTGTGGCACTTGCCAACGATGGCACCGTTTTTTCATCTATACTTGATAGCAAATCGTGCAATCGCGTGATCACTCGTTCACGTTCAACGTGACCACCATCCATCACACGGTACTTACCCTCAAAGCCTAAGACTAAGCAGTGATAAATGAATTCTAATAGTGGTTGATAACGCTTAGGTTCGTCTTCCAAACGACCTAAAATAGTAAACACTTTTTCACCGCCCCACGTTTCATTATGGAAACGGGAAAGCATAGAGTGTTCAGCCCAAACACTGGATGCTCCCCATTCAGTTCCCATCACCGCCTCATCTAAAAATGCACATAGAATATAGCGATAAGCCATGAGAACAGCATGTTCAAAACCTTGCTCAGATAACTCAATTTCAATAGCTTTAATTTCTTCGATCGTTTGGTGATAAATCTCTTCAATATTGTCGCAATCAGACAGAGAGCGAACACGTAGAGATAACCCGAATAACGGGGTCGCCGCATCAATCAGTACGTTCGGGTTATCCCCGCGTAGTTGGAACCAGTAGTCCTGGTCATAGTTGATTTGTTCGACGTCATCAAACAATAACTCACTGTATTGTTGTTCTTTTTTATTTAACGCCATGATTAACTCCTAATAGCCCAGAACTGCAGGTCTAGATCATCAAACGCTGCTGCAACGTGGAATGCAAAACCACTAGAATTTTTCAGCATATCCCAAGCAGGGCTAGTCTTATCCAATTGGTAGTATGTATAACCAGCGTGATATGGTAACTGGCGAGGTGCTACAGGTAGAGAAACAAGTGGAACACCTGGCAATTGCAATGAGATGAGTTCGCGAATTTTCTCAACAGATGACACTTTAGTTTGTTGAGTAAAGAGTCGGCGAAGTTCATCAAGCGGCATACGTGCTTTAACAGCAATAATAAATTCAGCACTGTCCATCAATTGTGGATCGTGTACTGGCGCAACCATCAATCCGTATTTACGTTTATCTAGCTGAATTGAAACTGCACGAGGTTCAAGTACCACACTTAGACTCTGACGTAAGTTACGAATCAGAGGGCCGAATGACAGTCCCGGCATATCGTGGTTATAACTTGGTAAACTCGGTGGCATACGGCTTTCGCTTGTAAACGTTGAGAGCTCTCCACACACAGTCGAAAGGCATTCAAATAAACGTTCAGGATGAAGACTACGTAATTCTGCCAAATGTTGCATTTGCGGCTGTAAGCGGTTTAATGCTTGTAGCAACATAAAATCGGATACATCAGCAACACCACCTTGTGATGGGGCCGCGATACGTTGAGCGATATTTTTAGCTCTCTCACGCATCAAGCCAGACATTTCATTAATGAAACGGTGCAAACCCGATAGTCCAACCACATTGTAGTGACAGGGAATAAATTCTTGGTCGAGAACGACACTACCGTCTGGACGCTTTTCAGAAATACGAGCAATAGCGATGGATGCGTAGGCACTACGATCTTCTTTTTCCAGCATCAACTGCATTCTTACAGGAGACACATCGATAGTTGTCGTATCACCTTGTGCACTGTGAACATCGCGAACTTCCATGCGACGGCTCACATAACGACCCGTCCCTTTTTCTTCTGGCCAGTTCACTTCCATCAACGACTCACTGCGCAATGGAACCGCAAGGTAAATAAGCTGGTTTGCCAATGAAGCATCTTCAATTTCTAGTGCATCAGGCATCGCATCTTCTTGAGGAATACGAAATGCGGTGCCATCGGGCATAATTCCAACGGCTCGTTCAATAGCGATACGTCCAAAAGAAAGGTATTCTGGGTTTAGTGACAGCTCAGAAACACCATAAAGATAACGACTAGCCGCGCTAATGCGTTCATCAATGTAATATTCCGTGTAGCGCTGTTGCTGCTGGAAATGCTGAGGTTTAATAAACAACCCTTCATTCCAGATAACTCGGTTACGTGCAAACATGGCCTATCACTCCACCCGATCTAATTTGACGTTGTAATCTTTAAAAAGCATTAATAAGTGGTACTCGCGCCCCTTATTGATCACTTTGACCGCTTTTTTCCACTCACTCAGTTCAGGGTCCGCAAAGTGTGCAATCACACCGATGTAATGAGTGTCTTTACTAATTTCAAAAGAATTAACAAACTTAAATTGTCCTGGCATCAACACGTAGTCATAGCTTTTAATAAAGTTACTGCGTAGTGCTTTTTCATAGTCTGTTTTCAGTTGGTCATAATCAGCAGACATCAACATAGAATCATCTTGTAATTCAAACACTTGAATTTCAACGGGTGATGCTTCACCCCAAATATTCGGATTCACCCCTTCATCTGCGACAAGGCTGAGTGTCACCTTCGTCGGCTGTTTCGCTGGGTTGTACGCATCTTCTGGTTGTTCTTCAGAAGAGCCACCGCTACTACAAGCGGTCAACAACATGAGCGGCAACAGCAACAACAGCAGTTTTTTCACCATTACAGCTCCAGTTGCTTCTCACGGATTTTTTTGTCGTACGCCTGCTCAAAGATTTCCCAGAACAATTTTTCAAAACCACGTTGGCGATTTGACGTCAGTTCTTTGTAGTAATTGCAATACATGTCCCACGCCCACGCTTGATCGTTCGATGCATGTGCGTCGGTATTACGGCGATAGTGTTGGAAACGGCGTAAAAGCACTTCTGGAGAAAACGCGGCCAAGATTTGAGTGAGAGCTTCTGATGTTGCATGCTGCATCGCATCATTGTGATCACGAACGTTTTTCAAACTTTCAGAAATAGCGGCTGGCGCAGATAGGTGAACTAAGCTTTTGTTAGAATCGTACATAGTGCGCACGGTTTCTTCATAAGACAAACCAAGACGAAGCGGGTTATCTTCAATCGGTTGAAGGTTACGGTTCATCGTACCAAATCGACCTTCACTGACTTGTTGGTGGAGATCAAGTAAACCTTTAACACACGCCTGTAAGGACTCACCCATTTCTTCTGACAACATATGCATGCGTTTCATATCATTATCATCACTGATATCAACACCTAAACCTTGCAACATCGGACCGGTTAGCAGGTGCTTACTACTGCCTGTTGGTGATACCGATGTTTCATTAGATTGATGTTGAGTCTCTGCTTGTTCTGATTGGAAACTTTTTGCAACTTCCTCTTCAAGCAAATCTAGTACTTTGTCATCCATTGGGGAGCCCTCTGATACGTTGTTTAGCGTTGTGTCGTTATAATGTGATTGTGGTATTGGTTCTGCATGAGACTGATTTTCAGCAATTTTTTTTGCTTCCTTTTTACGAGAACCAAAACCTAAAATTCGTTTTAAACTGATAGAAGAAGTCATTTCATACTCACTATCGGCCTGAGGTGTATAGTTCAATTCGTTCAGAACCAGATTATCCTCAGGCACGATAGAATCTGATTCTTCATTAACTTCTGGCACAGGATCATCAATTAACGATTCCGTTTCTTCTGTTCTCGTTTTGACGGCATCCAACGCCAGCAATGGGTCAGCGTCAACGCGGGTTTCTTCTGTGCGTTCTTCTTCGTCTTCAGTCGCATCAGCAAGCAAGTCAACCTCACCGTCCGTAAACATGGTATCGAGTGAACCTACTGTTGGTTCATCGACCGTTGTGCCCATTAGCACGCGTAATTGATATGGGCCGACACCCACTTCATCTTTATGTTCCAACTTAGCGAGTTGATTCAAACCAAGCGGCATATGAGATCCATTCACATACGTCTCACCACAACGGTCTTTAATACAAAACGCACCATCAATCATCACCAATTCACAGTGCACAGCTCTTACTTTATTTTGCGAATCTTTTAATCGCCATGTCGCAAATGTGTCAGAGCCAATCGTGCCACCAGATTCGGTCCACGTTGATTGAGCAGTTAAGCCTGATTCCAATAACTGAACGTTGGTCACCAATAAAGTGAGTGAAGGCGATGTTGTTTTATTCATTTTTTATTGCCTCACTTGTATTAATACGTGTTGATCTTGAGCTTCTTCGCCGAGGAAAGTAGTCCATCCCAATGCAACACCTCTTTTAGAGTTCAATTGCATTGCAGGCGCTTCATCTTCCGCCATACTTAACTCAAGGTCATAAGCCATCTGCTCACGCAGAATCACTTCCACCAACTTGCATAGAGGTTGGTACTCTTTGCCTGAAGGAAGAAAATCAGCAAACCGTTCTCGAGTCAGTTCACTAATCTGGATGGTGAACTTACCGTTACAGTCCATAACGGTTTCACCAATAATCGAATCAACGCCGAGTTGTGCGTTTTGCATCCCTAGCGCCATTTGTTGTTCGCGTTCAATGTTGACTTTTCTGCGTACCCACTGCTGAATTTCGACTTTAGGTAAATCGAAACAGTGAGCAATAATCCCTGCCACTACTTGCGGTGAACGGCTGCGACCCGCTAACGTGCCAGCATATGCCAACATTTTGCACCAGTTGATCGGCGCTTCACCGCGTAAACGGGAATCGCCTAAACCTACTAACGCGAACAGTTGTGCTGAAAAATCGTCTTCTGCATCTGGTTGATACCGCACGTAATAGCGATACTTTCGCCATACTCGGTAAACCAGATTGATGAGGCGATTATTAAAAAAATCAAAAAATGGTTGCCGATAACCACCAGGCTCTTCGCATGCTAATTGCTCAGTAATGAAACCAGGTAATGGTGATTGAGCACCTGACAAACCAAAAAAGTTAGTCAGCATTACCAAACGGTCATCATCGCGCTCGGTTAATGAAGCTACGTCTGATGGTGAAAAACCCAAACTTGTGTTGGCACTAAACACCAAGCGACATTCACGCTCCCATTCTTCAGATTCAGGATTGAGATCATTCAACCTCTGCAGCAGTTCGACCAACTGATAGAAGTTGTATGAATGTACTTTTTCGGGCAAATGCCCATGGGGCACTTGCGTATGCTCATCGTCAATCATTAGATCAACGGCTGCATTCCGCTCTGAGTTCCCCATGTGTACTTCTCTCGATTGGTGATATTAACCACCACCAACTCATGGAATGAGTTAATGCTGGCGTAAAGTGCAAAAAAGTGACTCAGTACTGTGCCAAATAAGTACAAATCACCTTCCGAACCAAATTTAGTTTGATCAACATAAATAATTGACTGCAAACCTCTAACAGGTAAACCTCGTAGAATTTTATCCACGGGTTTTGATTCAATTTTGTCGATGCCTTCTAAACGTTGACGACCAATGCGCTCAGCTTGTCTATCGACTAATGCGCGGAAATCATAAGCTCTTAAAACGCTGCTCAAAGCATCTTTTGATAGTAGTGACAGATAGTTGAGAGATAAGTTTGAGATCAATGTCCAAAGCAAACTTCCATCTAAAACTGGACGTAAACATTGCGTTGGGATGGTGATATTTCTAAAAGCAGCAAAAGGCGGAGAAGTATCTGTAGCTTCACAAATATCGCCAATACCTAGTTCTAAAGGTAATAGGCGATTAGTACAGGTAATCTTTACGGAAACAGCTTCATCGATACCAATTGAAGCAGTTTCATCGCTACGAACAAAGGATAGGAAAGTATCAAATCCGTCACCACGAATGCTGTCACGAGTTCGGCTACGGTAATACAACGCCTTGCGATTACGAGCACGTTCAACTTCATGTTGAAAACTTTCAAAAGCAGAATAAACACGTTTTTCACCACGAACTCGACGCCCTGATTGGGTTGAGTCCTGCCACCCAGTCACACTATCGATACTAAAAATTTCATAGTGAGATGGATAGCGACTTGAAGGTATTACACGGTATTCGGTTCTCTTACCGTTGAGATCAATAGGATCGGCATCGTGCTCGAATAGATTAATTGCTGGTGTGCAATACAATTGGAAATTTTCATTACGAACACGAACATCACTCGGCAATGTTTTAGAAAAACTAATCTTCAACTTAAACTCACCATGCACATTCTTTGGCAATGCGTGGCTTAAGCCGGCAATATCAATAAAGTGAAACGCTTCTGGGAAAGACAGGTATTCTTGAAGAATACGATATCCTTCATAAACATTACTAGGGTATGGCAATAAAGACTGCTCGCTTTCAAAGCCAACAGTTGAAAATGCATTTTTAGGTAGTGAAAACTCTACACCATTTACCTCAACACTGATCTTGGCCAAATAATGATTTAACCAAAGATATAGCATCTGAGAGCTGTACTGATCACCGCCTAGATAAAAACGTAATTTGCCTAACTTAGCATCCCCAGCACTAATATCGCCGTTTAGACACATATCTAAACTAATTGTGGTCGCTTCTCTCGTGTGTTCAGCATGTACACCAAAGCAATTTAAAGGATATAAGTCGACATCTCGGCAAGTTCTAAAATGGCATTTAGTACCGAAAACCGGCTTACTATCTAGCTGAGTTCCTCGCGCGACTGTCTGCTTTTCACTCACACTTTTGTCTGGAGAAAAGGACATAATTGTCATGCTAGGCACTGGGCGTAGATAGTTAGGCCATAGCATATTGATGATCGAGTGAGTAAGTTCAGGAAACTCATCTTCCACTTTTTCTCGCAAGCGTGCAGTCAGAAAAGCAAAGCCTTCCAACAAACGTTCCACATCAGGATCCGTATTACGCCCATGGAGAAACCGCGCTAGCTGGGGGTGAATTTCAGTAAATTCTTTCCCTTGCTCTTTTAAAAAGGCGAGTTCTTCTCTGAAGTACTTATCTTGAGTCATATAGCTTAATACACTCGATATTTTCTATTTTGATCCAACAGCAAATTGAACTGTATTTTGTCGTGCAGTGCTTCACTGTTGAGCGTTGCGACAATATGGAATCTTAGCGTTAATGGATCTTGACCACCGTTGTCTGCTCTTACTTGCACGTTAATTAAACGCGGTTCATAAGTTTGCAAACAGTTTTGGATAGCAAGACGAATCCTTAACGACAAGTCCATTGTCTCTAGTGTTGCGTCATTAAAATCAAGCAATCCCAAATTGGGGGCACTTTCAGCGCCTCCAACTCGTGTATTCAAAATATTCGCAACATTACGTTTTACAGATTCGAGTACATCACCAGGTTCTGGCCCTTGGGTCAGTGACATAGGCTTAGAGCCGGCTTCTAAACGTTCAAAGAAGCCAACTCCAAATGCACTCTCTTCAGGTGCAATGTATGTCATGATTATTGATCCAAGCGACCTACCAGTGATAATTCAAAGTTCGCACCCATGTATTTGAAGTGAGGACGAACTGCTAACGACACTTGATACCAACCTGGGTTACCTTCAACATCTGCAACCTCAATCTTCGCAGCGCGAAGAGGACGACGGCTACGAACGTCTGCTGGTGGGTTTTCTTGGTCAGCAACATACTGTTTGATCCAGCCGTTCAATTCACGTTCTAGATCTTGGCGTTCTTTCCAAGAACCAATTTGTTCACGTTGTAGAACTTTAATGTAGTGAGCAAGACGGTTGATAATCATCATGTAAGGAAGTTGAGTACCTAACTTGTAGTTAGTTTCCGCTTCTTTACCTTCTTTGGTATTAGGGAAGATTTTTGGTTTCTGAATTGAGTTTGCAGAGAAGAATGCTGCGTTATCACTCCCCTTACGCATAGTAAGAGCAATAAAGCCTTCTTCTGCTAATTCAAATTCTTTACGGTCTGTAATAAGTACTTCCGTTGGGATTTTCGTTTGAAGTGCACCCATTGACTCAAAAACGTGCACAGGAAGATCTTCAACAGCACCACCACTTTGTGGACCGATAATGTTTGGACACCAGCGGTATTTTGCAAAGCTATCGGTTAGACGAGTTGCAAAAGCGAACGCTGTATTACCCCATAGATAATGCTCGTGAGATTCAGTCACATTCTCTTGGTAATTAAAGGTTTTGATTGGATTTTCTGTTGGGTCATAAGGAACACGCAACAAGAAACGTGGCGCAGTAAGGCCAAGATAGCGTGCATCTTCAGACTCACGTAGTGAACGCCATTTAGTGTATTTTGGACTTTCAAAGATAGATTTTACATCTTTGATATTTGGTAATTCTTCAAAAGAGTCGATGCCAAAGAACTCAGGACCAACACTTGAAATAAATGGAGCATGCGCCATCGCGCCCAAAGCACCCATATATTGGAGAAGCTTCATGTCTGGTGTAGATGGCGTAAAGGCGTAGTTACCGATAATCGCGCCTGTTGGTTCACCACCGAATTGACCGTAACCTGAAGAATAAACATGTTTGTATAGACCAGACTGAGATGTTTCTGGAGCAAATTCAAAGTCTTCAAGCAGTTCTGCTTTCGTTACATGTAAAATATCGACTTTGTTGTTTTCGCGAAAATCTGTGCGGTCAACAAATAGCTTCAAGCCACGCCATGATGATTCAAGCTGTTGGAAAGATTCATTATGTAAAATCTCGTCCATTTGAGAACTGATTTTTTTATCAAGTTCAACAAGCATTTGATCTACAAGTGACTTGTTTACAGGTTCATCCGTTTGATTTGAACCAATTAAGTTTTCAATGAAGGCTGCAACACCCTTTTTCGCAACATCATATCCTTCTTCACTCGGTGCAATACGAGTTTGAGACATGATTTCGTCTAGCAAGCCACCTTCGGCGAGCTGAGCACTTTCTAATGCTGATTCTGTAGTAGACATCTTTTTGTTCCTAACCGTGAATTATGTGACAAAAGTTATGAGTCAAGTTTTAAGCGAATTACTCTTCCGAACTAACGATGTTCAGTTCAGAAAGTAGTTTTTCACGTGATTCTTCCGAATTAAGGAGCTCTTGTAGACGATCGCGGAACGCTGGGATATTTCCTAGAGGACCTTTCAACGCAACAAGTGCTTCACGTAATTCGATTAACTTTTTCAATTCAGGAACCTGAGCTGCTACAGAATCTGGAGCAAAATCTTGCAGGGTATTAAAACTTAACTCGACGGGCAGTTCAGCATTTTCGTCATCAGACAATTTGCTTTTCACTGAGGTGCTAAGTTTAAGGTTGCTTTCACGCATAACAGATTCAAAGTTGTTTTTATCAACTGAAACTGTCGCACGCTCTTCAACTGGAGTTTCCTCTGAATGGCCTTTAAAATCACCAACTACTAGAGTTTTTAATGGCAATTCAATTTCAGCCTGTGCATCTCCCGTTGCCGGAACATATTTGATATTAATCCGCTCTTTAGGAGCTACACTTCCTTCTTTAGACATACTATGTCTCCACTACCTATACCAATCGCTGTTAATGAATACGAATGTATAAAGTCACAAAAATAACCCTATACATTCTGACGTTATTTATATATCAAATTCTTTGCGTATCACTGTCTTAATATTTAGTTGCTTTAAGCCGTTTAATTGAGTGCAACCAAATAGTTAGTATCTTTTATTTGAGTAAGACAATGGCACTTATATTATTTATCTTCTATTCGAACGTTCAATAATATACAAGCTACTATTTTGTTATTCAACGTTCATTTAATTCAGAACAACCCTATTCTATTCACTAAGAACAAAATACCATCACATTAATGTATTAAAATATGATCTAGTTTCCAAAAAAAACCATCCTATTAATAATGTCTTGTCAGACTTATGGATTAGCTTTACCACCAACGGGTTAGATCAAATATCCCAATAAACATCATGGTTATAAAAAGGTTTCTCTTTACGTAAATTCGCTTCAATCTTTTTCGATTTCGATAAATCTTCTGGTGAAATTGTTTTCATAATATCTGAATAATGTTGTTCTATATTGTCATACAAAACACCCAGTCGATCTGTCCCTGCCGTTTCTAAGTATATATCGTAGTAGGCTTTGGCCGTGGCTAAGTCTTGGTCTACAAACTGATAATCAGTACTAAATCCACTCAAGATGATTGCAACAGCTGCAAGTGAAGTTAAATCACCTTCCTTCACCGCTTTCTGGCGCCATTTAAAAGCCTCTTGATAATTACCCAAATCTTCAAGGCGTTGAATGTAATTACGTACAGCTGGCATATACCCTGTATCTGCTGCAGCCTTATACATCTTATCTATTGTTTTTTCTCGACTACCAGGGAAAATATAAGTGCCTTCCCCAGACTCTATCGATTTTGCTTTTTCCATTAATGCCTTTGGAATATCAAAATCAAGCGATTTATTGAGATAGTAGTTCGATAATTCCTGATCCGATTTACGATAAAAATTAGCCAACTCGAACATAGCTTGACCTGGTTCTGTCTGACCTAAAGTAATCAAGCTATTGTAATAGTGTTTCTTCCAGTAGTTACGTTCACGTAATCTCAACCAGTTACCATCGAGATACAAATGGCGCATAGCTTGCCGATTACCACCTTGAGCCGCTTTTAGTAAATATTCTTGCGCCTTAGGGGGGGTACGAATTGTTGTATTGTAGTTCGACAATTCCATTGCATAGAGGTATGCAGCTTTTGCATCTCCCTTATCTGCAGAATACTTTAGATAAGGTCGAGCTTTGGTATTTTTTAGCTGAGCCCGAAGAAGTTTGCCTTCTTGATAAGCTTCATTAGCATTCAAGCTACTAATATCATAAGACTTATCGCTGGATGTATCTTCGGCATAAGCATGACTCGTACACCCTAAAAGAATCAAAGACGCGATAATACTATTAGTGAAAGTTGCCACAGACACGACCTCTAAAGACATTTATTTTTGTTAATGTTGCAGCCTCAAAAGCCACCGTAAGTTTATCGTCAAGGGTTCGTGACCAATACATGATAGATATCATCAAGTGACGCACTATGTTAGTTTGTTTGCAACAAACTAAAACGTTGCTGTCCATATCAACTCTCCATAAGCCTTTTTTATGTTTGGATTGGGCTTCTAAGCTCTTTTTTTGAATATCTGATACTTATTGCCTTCGTGATAATAACCCTAGCCATGGTAGATTATCGCTCATCCCAAACATTCTGGTGACGTTGTTATTTAGAATTCAGTTAAGCAGACCGACAAGCTATCGATTTCAATACGAATAAGCCAATTGCTTATTAGTACCTCTGCTTAGTGGCCCTATAATGACGTAAATTTAAGTAAAAATAATCACCTCATTAAAGCAACAATTCAACTTTGCGATAGATATTCCAAATTTAAAATACTTACCATTTTCTGACAAAATTAAAACAAAAAAATAATTAATCATTAAGACACAATAAAATCAGGAATTTAATAAAACATCATTCTATATACCTAAAAAGCCATAACCCATTAACGACCAATAATTTACATAAACTTTGCATAAAACATTTAACAATCACCTTTAAAATATATTTTTTTGGATAAACATCACAAAAACAAATTTTTAAAAGTCTCTGATCTATTAAAGTCAATTTTTTAACATATCGGCTCTTAACAACAGAAGAAATAAAAAATACAAATGCTTGAAAATGAATAATTAGCTTTCTAAATACATAGAGACGGAGGTTGCTGGGATTTTATACTTTAAACGGATACTTGTTTTAGTAACTACGCTATACCTCAAATGGCCTCAAGATGCAGAATTCAGAGCCTCATCAAAGAGCACAGGCCAAGCGTAACATCTTTAAAGGTATGGTTGTTCCCTTTCAACGAGATTGAATGAAGAAATAGAAATAGGCTTGCTGATGCGTGCCCCAAGAGCAAGTTTTATTGACTCTAAGGCTGTGTGACTAGTTCTGAAAGCAGAATAACTCTATCTTCAAATCATTGCCTTGACTGATAGCGAATGCATGCTCTCTGAAACGATATGGTAAGGGACCTAGCTTATAAACCATATCTTAGAATTCTTGATTCATTTTTTTCAACATACCGGCAAGGATTTGTTGTTCTTGTTCTGAAAGGTGACGAGTAAGATCTTCTGTCAACTGCAAATGAAGATCATTGTGAATCTTGAACACTTGAGTGCCCTCTTCGGTTAAATTCACCAAAATAGAACGCCTATCTCCTTCTAACGACTGCCTTTCGATTAGCCCTGCTTTTACTAGCTTATCTACTTGTACGGTCAAGGTCCCTGTCGTAATACCCAAATGATTAGCTAACTCTTTCATGCGCATTGCACCATGGCTACCCAGAACTTCCAGTGTGTGAACTTGAGCTAAAGAAAAGTTAGTTTCTTTAACCACAGAAAGCTCCCAAGAAGACATTTTGTCGTAAAACTCAGTGATCAAGTTGTTCAGTTTGGCTAAATGCTGCATATCTAATTACCTGATGGATGAGAGACCTCTATAGTGAGGTGCGATATTCTATCAAACTCTCTGAGGTGGTGTCTAAAAAACGCAGAATTTTCATTACCTTTAGTTTCTAATGTCAACATAGCGGCATAATGATCCGCACTGACACGCCACATATGTAAATCTTTTACCGCTACACCCAAACTTTCTAATTTTTCGAGAATTTTCTTCTCATAAGATAAATTTACTTGGGCATCCAGCAAAATCGGCGCTGTCTGCCTCATTAATCCCCACGCCCATTTAGTGATGACTAATGCACCTACAATCCCCATGACTGGATCTAACCAAATCCATCCCCAGTATTTCCCAACAATGAGAGCAATAATCGCTAACACCGACGTTAAAGCATCGGCTAATACATGCATATACGCTGCTTTCAGGTTGTGGTCATGATGGTCATGATGGTCATGATGGTCATGATGGTCATGATGGTCATGATGGTCATGATGGTCATGATGGTCATGATGGTCATGATGGTCATGATTGACCACATTGACTGTCAAGCCAATAATCGCAACCCCAATGGCTTCATTGAATTCGATAGATTCCGGTGAAACTATCCTCGCTATCGATTCGATAACCATAATAATGGCGACAATTTCCAGCCCTACAGCGCTCGTAAAACCACCAAGAACGCTCACCTTTCCTGTGCCAAAAGAATAAGTTCGGGAGTCTCGATGAGTCCGGGAATAACGAAGAGCAAACAACGTAATGCAAAACGCTGCTGCATGGGTTCCCATATGCCAACCATCCGCCAATAACGCCATAGAACCAAAAATGGTTCCGGTCGAGATCTCTATTATCATCATGGTCAATGTTAACAGCAGTACCCACATAGTACTTTTCTCCCCTGACTCATTCAGATAAGAAAACGTGGCTGCTTTTATACAATTTTGATTACTCATAACTCACACACTTTGATTATCAAACTATAGTCATGGTAGTTTGTTTGATAATCAAAGTAAAATGGCAATGGAATATTTTTTGTCACTAGGTACAATCCTCTGACCTTAATTGATACGGCTATTTTTATGAGCCCAAACTGCTTTACGCCATTTACATCGAACATCTCTCACATAGAGCTGCCATTAAAATTTACCTATCCCTTTTGTTATGACCCTCATCCTTTATGCGTCATCGCAGCAAAAGAGTTGCAACTTTATATAGAGAAGCAACAAATATGGAACCATCCCTTTGGTCTCAATGAATCAGAGCCAAAAGGACATGGAAAAATGTTTGGGGTTTTAGTGGTAAAAAATGCCGATGGTGAACTTGGCTATTTAGCTGGTTTTTCTGGCCTACTTGCAGGGGAACTTAATCAACCCGGATTTGTGCCACCACTATTCGACCGTATCAAGAACAGCGAAGTGTTCAAGCCAGAAGCGGATGCGATTGCCGACATTAACGCGCAAGTCCGAACCCTGAGTAATTCGGAAGAATTAAACCAATTACAAGCAAAACTCGCTGAAACGCATCACTATGCACAGGACGAGTTAGAAGCATTACGTTTACACATTATCGAACAACGTAAAATCCGTAAGGAAAAAAGAAAGATATTTGAGAACACGTTGAGTGATGACGAATTGCAACAACAGCTTGATGTTTTGGGCAAACAGAGTGTATCCGAGAAAAAACAGCAGCTTGCTTTAAAAGAAAAATGGCAGGCAAAATCTGATTATTATCAGAGTCAACTTGATGCAGTGAAGAAGAAAATCGAACAGCTCAAAAAAGAGCGTCGTCAACGGTCTGCCGCTTTACAGCAACATCTTTTTTCTCAATATCAAATGCTGAATAAAAACGGAGAGGCGAAACCTCTACTAGATATTTTTGCGCCGCTACCGAACCCAGTGCCACCAGCAGGTTCGGGGGAGTGTGCTGCGCCAAAAATGTTGCAATATGCGTTTCAGCATCAATTAGAACCTATATGCATGGCTGAATTTTGGTGGGGTCGTTCTCCAAAATCAGAGATTCGCAAGCATCAAAAATATTACCCGGCTTGTCAGAGTAAATGTTTTCCTATCCTTGGCCATATGCTGCAAGGCATGGAAGTCGACGACAACCCATTATTACAGAACCCAGGTGAACACACACAGATCGATATCGTTTACCAAGACGATGCTATTGTGGTTATTAATAAGCCAGCAGAGTTACTTTCTGTACCTGGCGTGCATGTGAAAGACTCCGCTTTAACAAGGCTACAAAAACAATTTGGCGATTGTGAAGGTGTTTTTGTATTACATCGTTTGGATATGTCTACATCCGGACTATTGGTGTTTGCCTTAACGCGAAGAGCTAATAAGCATTTGCAAAAACAGTTCATTACTCGCCAAGTGCAGAAAAAGTATGTGGCCGTCTTAGAAGGCAAATTATCAGAAAAATCGGGAGAGATAACACTCCCTCTTCGAGCTGATTTGGAAGATAGACCACGTCAAATGGTGTGTTTTGAACATGGAAAAGCCTCTCATACTACATGGCAATGGTTAGGCGATGACGAAGACGGTTGTAGTCGCGTGAGTCTTTCTCCACATACAGGAAGAACACATCAACTCCGCGTGCACTGTGCCCACCAACAAGGTCTTAATATGCCGATTAAAGGGGATGATTTATACGGCACCAAAGATCAACGGCTGCATTTACATGCCGAAGAGTTAATATTTACGCATCCTTATACTCTGCAACTCATGGTATTCAACGCTAAGCCTGATTTTTAAGTACTCAGGAGAAATAAGATAGCTATCGCCAATGAGTACACAAAAGCGTACATTAATCGAACTGTTTTACTAAACAAATATTCCTTTCCAAAGTTACGATTGCTTTGATATCAGTAACTTTGGAACAACTATTGAGATACTCCATGACATATTTCAAACGAACTACACGTATTGTAAGTATCATTGGCACACTCGCATTTACTTTCAGTTCTGTACCTTCCTACGCTGACACACAGACACCGAGTGTCAGCACTGAAAGCGTCGATGTCTTTGCTATTCCTTCACAGCCCATTGTTGATTTAGTTAAGAAAACCAGCGATCAACTCAATGATTACGGCATGACCAGTTTTTATCGCCAAGGAAAACCGGTACATATCACTTTATATCTATCGACATTCGATCAAGCTAAAGAAAAAAACATTCAAAAAATCGTCAGTCAACTTGCGGAAAAATATCATGCTCTGCCTATTTCAGCAAAAGGCTTTACAGTAACCAAAGGCAAGTGGGCATTTATCAACGTTGATAATTCTACTGAACTACAACGATTAGCGGACGAAGTCACCTTAGCAATAGAACCACTGAGAAACAAAAATAGCCCGATCCCTAATTGGGTCGCGAATTATCCCAATAAAAAAGCCGCGTTCGAACGCTATGGTAGTCCTAATGTCTTCCAAAATTTCGCCCCCCATTTGACCTTGCTGGCAGAAGAAAATAGCCCTGAGCTGATCAACTTTAGCCGTATGATGACAACCCAACAGCCCAAAGCTCAAGGCGCAGTGATCGGGATCGGCGTTGGTGTTACTGATAAATGGGGCCAGCAGAAAAAAATCTTAGGTGAGTATCTTTTTACTCACACAAACAGCAATGACCATTCGGA
Organism: Vibrio eleionomae; assembly: GCF_009874545.1. Taxonomy (NCBI): domain Bacteria; kingdom Pseudomonadati; phylum Pseudomonadota; class Gammaproteobacteria; order Vibrionales; family Vibrionaceae; genus Vibrio; species Vibrio eleionomae. The sequence continues at coordinate 36,347 of NZ_WEKT01000010.1, forward strand.
TATTCACTAAAATGTTAACCTAACAGCGACTAGACGACTGGTCTAATCGCTGTTATAGTAGCGCCCATGAACAGTAAAACCCTAGATACAAAACAACATATTATTTCAACCGGATACCAACTAGTCAGCAAAAAAGGCTTTACTGGCGTGGGGTTATCTGAATTACTAAAAACTGCTGAAGTGCCAAAGGGCTCGTTTTATCACTACTTTGATTCAAAAGAACAATTTGGTGAAGCTTTGCTGCAAGACTATTTTGAACAATACTTACAATCAGTAGCAAGTTTGTTTAACTCAGCACCAGGGAATTACTACCAAAACTTAATGCGCTATTGGCACTACTGGGTTGAACACAATAGTGTCAGTGCTCAAAGCAACAAATGTTTAGTGGTTAAACTGGCTGGAGAAGTCAGTGATCTATCAGAAAGCATGCGCTTAGTATTACTTAAGGGAACCAATCGAGTAATCACGCAATTATCAGACTATATAAAGCAAGGGGTTGAAGCAAAAGAGCTGCATGTCAGCAATTGTTCTGTAACCGCTGAATATTTATATGAGTTCTGGATTGGAGCCAGCTTAATCGCAAAAATCCGTCAGGATGATGCAAGCTTAAATCAAGCATTAGAAGTGACCGAACAGATATTAAAAGGTCAAAATTATTAATTGAATCCGCTTAATTGAAAGCGGATTTTTTGCCACCAACAACTAGACGACCGGTCTAATAAGGTTCTTTATGACAGTTCTAAACAACCAACGTATCGTTCTAGCATCTCGCCCAACAGGTGCTCCAACTAAAGAAAATTTTCGTTTAGAGAGCATATCCGTGCCGTCCGTGCAAAACGGTGAGGTATTACTAAAAACCATCTATTTATCACTCGACCCATATATGCGTGGGCGTATGAGTGAATCAGAATCCTACGCAGCTAACTTAGCCATTAATGATGTCATGGTAGGCGGTACGGTTAGCCAGGTTATTGAATCACGCCACCCAGACTATCAAACTGGAGAATGGGTTTTAGGTTATACCGGTTGGCAAAGTTACGCTATTTCGAACGGAGAAGGCTTACTCAAACTCGGTTCCAATCCGACTCATCCTTCATGGGCACTTGGAGTGCTTGGTATGCCCGGCTTCACTGCGTATATGGGACTCTTAGATATTGGTACCCCTCAACCGGGAGAAACCATTGTTGTTGCGGCGGCAACAGGGCCAGTAGGCGCGACTGTTGGTCAGATAGGTAAAATCAAAGGCTGTCGTGTCGTTGGGATTGCTGGTGGCGCAGAAAAATGCCAATACGCAAAAGACCAACTAGGATTCGACGATTGTATTGATCATAAAGCAGATGATTTTGCAGAAAAGCTCGCGAAAGCTTGCGATAAAGGCATTGACGTTTATTTTGAAAATGTTGGTGGCAAGGTGTTTGATGCCGTATTACCACTAATCAACACAGGAGCTCGCATACCTCTCTGTGGCTTAGTATCTCAATACAACGCTACATCACTTCCTGAAGGGCCAGACCGTATGGGCCAATTGATGGTAAAACTACTCATCAAACGCGCAAAAGTTCAGGGCTTTATCATCTTTGATGATTATGGACACCGTTACCCAGAATTTGCTGAACAAATGACACAGTGGGTTAACGATGGCAAAGTTAAATATAAGGAGCAAATCGTGGACGGATTAGCCAATGCTCCCGAAGCCTTTATCGGCCTATTAGAAGGCAAAAATTTTGGCAAGCTGGTAGTGAAAATAAGCTAACCAACAAAAATTAAGGATTAAACCATGATTACATTACACCACTTAAATAAATCACGCTCTAAGCGCATCATTTGGTTACTCGAAGAACTTGGTGTTGATTATCAGATCAAAGCTTATCAGCGTGATAGTAAAACCCAACTAGCACCTCAAGAATTAAAAGAGATCCATCCTCTGGGTAAATCGCCGGTTATCGATGAAGATGGTTTTGTCTTAGCAGAATCAGGTGCCATTATAGAATACCTAGCAGGTCGATTTGCCGAAAATACCTTGGTACCAGAAAAAGGCACGCAAGATTATGCTCTATATCTACAATGGTTACATTTTGCTGAAAGCTCAGCCATGGTTCCAACATTACTAAAAATCTTCTTAGCATTAGAACCTAACGACACTCAGTTTCTTGATCATTACGCTCAAGTAGAGTTAGAAAAAGTAATGGGCTATTTAAATCAAGAATTAGCCAACAAAGCGTACTTGGTCGGAAATAAACTTAGCGGTGCAGATATCATCATGTCTTTTATTCCCGAAGTTCTGCAACAACTTGGCGCCCTACAAAATTATCCGAACTTACAGCGCTACTATGCAACCTTGAGTGAAAATCCCCATTTCCAAAAAGCTAATAAGCTCGAAGCCCAGTACGATACCCAATCAGCATAAGGCCACTAAATTCAATCCACACCTGCCTTTATGCCTCAACACCAAACCTTCGGGTTTGGTGTTTCATTTTATTCCCAATCAAAGCCAAGATGTGTGACAATAGAGATCACATTTTTTAAATTGAAGGACACTATGACTTTTCAAGCTGCGATTTTCGATATGGATGGACTATTACTCGATACAGAGCGAGTATGTATGAATGTTTTCCAACAAGCCTGCCAAGCCATTGATGTGCCTTTTTTAAAAGACATATACCTAAATATTATTGGCCGTAATGCGGCTGGTATTGAACAAACACTACGGACAGGTTATGGACCAGACCTCGATTATCCGGTTTTACACGAAGCATGGCGTTCTCGTTACGATGCCGTGGTAACCCAACAAGCAATACCGGTAAAAGAAGGGGTTATCGAACTACTCAGTTGGTTGAAAGAGAATAATATTCCTACCGCAGTCGCGACCTCTACGCGCAGGGAAATCGCGGAAATTAAATTACGCCTAGCCGGTTTAGATAAATATTTTGATTCCACATCAACAGGTTGTGAAGTCACAAATGGTAAGCCAGATCCGGAAATTTATCTGCTTGCTGCAAGCCGTTTAGATATTCCAGCAGAACAATGTCTCGCATTTGAAGATTCCAATAATGGTGTTAGAGCAGCCGTTGCAGCGCAGATGATCACCTACCAAATACCAGATCTCGTTGAGCCATCCGCTGACATTATTGAACTAGGCCATCACATTCGACCTTCTCTTAAGACGGTATTAGCAGAATTGAAACAGCAAGCACTGATTTCTGCATAATATTTTAGCGAGGAGGGAGGATTATCTTCTCTCCTTGGCTATCTATACAGATCATCACTGAATCAGGTCTCCAATACTCAAACTCGCAATCGATCAATTGTCCGTTCTGATTATAATTGACTCGGCAGATTTTCAATACCGGTTGTCCCGCCGCTAAGTTCAATGCCCGAGCTGCATGAGTAGGAGCTGCCGTCGGTATTACCTCAAACCGAGACCGTAACGTTTCAAACCCATAATGAATTTGATAAAGCTCTGTCAGTGATGCAGACAAATCTTGGGTTAGAATGTTAGGAAAGAATGCTTCAATCAGGCAGTTTTCAACAAACAACACTGCCCTTCCATCAATTAAACGAACTCTTTCAATAACATGTACCGGTGTAAATGAACTGACTTCTAACGCTTTAGCAATGTCGCCACTAGCCATCTCTGAGCGCACTGTAATCACTTTTGTTTTTGCGACTCGAGATTGCTCACGAACCATTTTATGAAAGTGACTGCGGGATAAAGGGTTGTAGCGTAGGCGTTCGGGCGAAACGTACCATCCTCTCCTCTCTTCTCGATAGATTAATCCTTCCGTTTCCAATCCTATGAGTGCATCTTTTAAGGTAATACGAGTCGTTGAAAACAGCTCGGTCATTTCTCTTTCTGAAGGAAGTTTTTGTCCCGGTATCATTACCTCGGAGGTAATTTGCTCACGGATAATGTCTTTAATTTTAATTGGCGTTCCCGCAGATTCCGTCATATTTTTTGGCCTAGTCCATTAAGATAAATCAATCATATAAGAAATTAATAATTAAATTATGAATTTATTGGAACATTTATATGAAACTCGGACATTGATTAAAAAGTAGCCTAAATATGTTAATTTTTGCTTAATAAAAACGCACTAATCCTGTCACATTCCATCTATAGTGTAAAAAAGGAACAATCTGAACTAGTCCAGAGGAAGGCGACTATTATGAAATACTCTTTTTTTACCGCAGGTTTGTTAGCTATTGGCTTAACATCAAGTGCTTACGCACAAGACACTCTTCAACCTTTGGTTAAGAAAGCTCAAGCAGAAGGCACTGTAAATAGTGTTGGTATGCCAGATACTTGGGCTAACTGGAAAGATACTTGGCAAGACTTAAATACCAAGTATGGATTGCAACACCAAGATACTGATATGAGCTCAGCGCAAGAGATTGCGAAGTTTGCAGCAGAAAAGAAAAATGCCACCGCGGATATTGGCGATGTAGGTTTTGCCTTTGCGAGTGTTGCTGTAAAAAAAGGGGTAGTTCAACCTTATAAACCAACAACTTGGGATGATATTCCGACTTGGGCAAAAGATAAAAAGGGCTATTGGGCATTAGGTTATACCGGAACGATTGCGTTTATTTCCAATAATAACTTAGTCAAACAGGCGCCAACATCTTGGAACGATATTTTAAAAGGTCATTATAAAGTGGCCGTTGGGGATGTGGGTACTGCAGCACAATCCAATAATGCGATTTTGGCAGCAGCCATGGCTTTTGGAGGAAGTGAAAAAAATCTGAAACCCGGCTTAGAATTCTTTGCCAAATTAGCGAAAGAAGGCCGCTTATCGCTTGCTGAACCTTCTGTTTCAAATTTAGAAAAAGGGGAAATTGAAGTCGCAATAATGTGGGATTTCAATGCGCTTAACTATCGAGATCAAATTGATCACAATCGCTTTAGTGTTCATATTCCCAAAGAGGGCTCGATCATTTCGGGCTATGCGACTCTTATCAATAAATACGCTAAACATCCTAACGCAGCAAAACTTGCTCGCGAATATATCTTTAGTGATGCAGGCCAAATTAACCTCGCTAAAGGCTATGCACGCCCTATCCGCTCTAGCGTAACTCTTCCTGAATCAGTGCAAGCAAAATTGCTACCTGACGCTGAATATAAAAATGTACATCCAATTAAAGACTTTGCTGCTTGGGAAAAATCCGCTCGCAAGTTGTCTCGCCAATGGCAATCTCAAGTCATGATGTACCAACAGTAGCAAGGAGCATCGTCATGCAAAATAAGGTTATCCTTGTTATTCTTGACGGCCTTAATTACCACGTAGCCCATGATTGTATGGGCTACTTACAAGGCTTGATTGAACAAAAACGTGCAGCGCTTTATCAGCTGCAATCTGAGCTACCTTCTCTATCTAGACCGCTTTACGAGTGTTTACTCACGGGAGTCACTCCAACTCAAAGCGGAATTGTGAGTAATAATGTCATACGTCTTTCCCATTACGACTCGATTTTTAGTCTTGCAAAACAACAGAATCGCGTCACCGCCGCTGCGGCATATCACTGGGTTAGTGAATTATATAATCGTGCGCCTTACGATGCAGTGCGCGATCGTGTTACTCATGATGAATCTCTAAATATCCAGCATGGCTGCTTTTATCACTGGGATCATTATCCTGATGAAGCGTTAATTCTTGATGGCGATTACTTACGTCGCCAATACCAACCTGATTTTTTACTGTTCCATCCAATGAATATCGATGATATGGGACACAAGTTTGGCTTAGATAGTAGTGAGTACCGCAATACCGCTCGACACATTGATGTCATTCTTTCGCACTTTATCGATAACTGGCTTGAAGATGGTTATCAGATATTAATTACGAGCGACCATGGTATGAATAATGACAAAAGTCATGGGGGGATTTTAGAGTGTGAACGAGCTGTCCCGCTGTTTGTTATCGGTGAGCAATTTAGTCAGCATGATGCTCCCATTAAACAAACCGAGATCTGCGGTCTCGTCTGCCAGCTATTAGGATTGGAACATGAAAAACCCTATCCTCAGGGAGTATTAACCTCATGAAATCAATCGTCCTCACTCAACAAAATATGAAAACAAAGCGCACCTTCAGTGCGCTTTCCCGCGTAAAAAAATTGAGACCACTGGCGTGCCTATCTCCTTTTGCCGTGTTCTTTTATTTATTTCAAATAGCGCCTCTTATTTGGGTTTTGGTCAATAGTTTTAAGGTTGATGACGAGTGGTCTTTAGATAACTATCAAGAGATCATCGACTCGCCCTTCATACAACAAGGCTTTACTCATAGCTTATGGATCTCGTGGTGGTCAAGCATCGCTGGCCTGGCTATCGCGGCTTTGCTGGTCAGTTCATTACGTAGAGTGGGTGGACGGTTAAGAAATGCTATCGTGTCTTTTACAAACATGAGCAGTAACTTTGCAGGCGTTCCACTGGCCTTCGCTTTTATCATTATTCTTGGTTCAAACGGTGCCGTGACACTACTGATGAGAAATTGGCTAGGCATCGAAACATTCAATTTATATAGTCAATGGGGATTGCTCATTCTCTATATCTATTTTCAAATACCTTTAGCAGCTCTGCTACTTTATCCTGCCTTTGATGCGTTAGAAGATGACTGGCAATCCGCCTCTGCCCTACTTGGTGCTAATCATTGGCAATACTGGACTCGAATTGCACTTCCAGTGTTAACTCCCGCATTACTCGGTACATTTATTATCTTAATTGCGAATGCAATGGGTGCTTACGCCAGTGTTTACGCTCTCACTGGAGGTAACTACAACATGATTACCATACGTATAGCGAGTTTGGTTGCTGGTGACCTGTTCTTAGAACCTAATTTGGCCGCAGCGATTTCAGTCGTATTGATCGTCGTACTCGCCATCATTACCGGAATCAACCAATGGTTAATCGCAAGGAGTTACCATGCAAAACAGTAACCCTATTTTTCACCGTATCGTGGTGTACACCATTGTCGGGCTATTATTAATTCCGATTATCGCCACACTGGCTTATTCCTTATCCACCCATTGGGGAGCAACCATATTACCTGAAGGATTTACTCTTAGCTGGTATCGTGAATTACTCACTACACCACGCTTTCTGGCCGCATTTGGACGCTCTCTATTTATCTGTATCAGCGCTCTAATACTCAGTTGCGTATTAATTTTACCTGCGATTTTTGTGATTTTTTACTACTTTCCAAAACTCGATAGGCTAATGAATCTACTAATATTATTGCCATTTGCGGTACCACCTGTCGTATCCTCTGTTGGCATGTTACAAATTTACGCGGATAGCTCTGTGTCCTTAATTGGTACACCTTGGATATTGATTGGCACCTATTTCACGATTGCCTTACCATTTATGTATCGTGCAATCGCCAACGCATTCACTGCTATCAACTTACGCGACTTGATGGATGCGGCTCATCTACTCGGAGCAAGCACTCCCCGAGCTTTTTTCTTAATCGTGTTACCCAACCTTAAAAAAGGGTTGATGGCATCGCTATTTTTAGCTTTCTCATTCTTATTAGGTGAATTTGTCTTTGCCAACATGTTAGTGGGCACTCGCTTTGAAACATTACAGATCTATCTCTACAGCGTACGCGCAGAAAGCGGTCACTACACCTCTGCGTTAGTGATGACTTACTTCATTTTTATCTTTTTATCGACATGGCTAGCAAGCCGCTTGGGGTCTAAATCATGAGTTATGTAACGGTTCAACAACTGACCAAACGCTTTGGCGATAACACAGTCTTCGATCATATTCAGTTCGATATTGAACAAGGTGAATTCATCACGTTATTAGGTCCAAGTGGTTGTGGTAAATCAACGTTATTACGCAGCCTAGCTGGGCTGCATTCTGTAGACGGTGGGCAAGTCATCGTCAACGGCGTCGACATCACTCATCAAGCGCCGCAAAAGCGTGGGATCGGTATGGTGTTTCAATCTTACGCCTTATTCCCCAATATGACAGTTGAACAAAACATCGCCTTTGGGCTAAAAATGCAAAAAATGCCATTAGCTGAAAGAACTAAGCAAATCAGTAAAGTTATTGAGTTAGTTGAACTGCAAGGCAAAGAAAAACAGTATCCGGCCCAATTATCTGGTGGACAACGTCAGCGCGTCGCATTAGCTCGTGCACTCATCGTAAAACCTAATATTTTACTTCTAGATGAACCCTTATCGGCTCTTGATGCGAAAATCAGACGTCATTTACGTAATCAGATTCGCCGAATCCAACAAGAGTTGAATCTCACGACCGTGTTTGTGACTCACGATCAAGAAGAAGCCATGACACTTTCTGACCGTATTTTTTTAATGGACAGTGGCAAAATTATCCAACAAGGCAGACCTGAAGAGATCTATAACCAACCTGCTAATGAGTTCGTCGCCGGTTTTATGGGTAATTACAATGTGATTGATGCCCCTTTAGCCAACCGCCTTTTTTCTATTGATACCGACTCCAAAGTTGCTGTACGCCCTGAATCTATCTATATCAAGGAGCAAGGGAGAAATTACGGAACGCATATTTCTGCACCTCAGACAGCAAAAGTACTCGATCATCAACTCTTGGGGAATGTTATTCGTTACCGAGTCGCGTTGGAACAGTGCGAATTAACGGTCGATTTATTAAACCGATCTTCAAAACGATTGTTTCCCGAAGGAACATCATTAGAATTACTTTTTGACCTTAACGAAATCCAACCTGTGCGAGCGTAGTATGTCTCAAGCTTTGTATATTTTTGACATGGATGACACATTAATTGACGGTGATACATCCATGTTATGGAACCAATTTTTAGTGGAAAAAGGGATTGCAACAGACCCAAACTTCTTGAAAAAAGATAGAGAGCTCATGGCTCTCTATGCTGATGGCAAACTCGATATGGAAGAGTATCTCGAATATACATTGGCACCCATTCTGACGCTTTCCACAAGCGTCGTGAACAAACTCGTGCAAGAATATATTGATACTAAAGTGATGGACAGGGTATTTCCTCAAGCCAAGACCCTGTTAGATAATCTAAAATGCAGTCAAACCCCAGTAGTTATCATTTCAGCCACTGTGAGTTTTATTGTTCAAGCAGTTGCCCAACGTTTGGGGATTTCCGAAGCACTCGGTATTGATATGCAAATCAAAGAAGATAAATACACGTCGCAAATAGAAGGCATTCCCACCTACCGTGAAGGAAAGGTACAACGTCTGGCTCAATGGCTAGATGGTAGCGATGTTACCTTCGATGAAACACACTTTTTTACCGATTCCATCAATGACTTACCACTGTGCCAACATAGTGATTACGCTTACTTAATCAACCCAGATCGCCACTTAGAAAAATGGGCTGAGACACCAAACTGGACAACACTGCATTGGACAAGAGCACAATAGACGTCACGCCGACGTTTATTCGTCAAGTCCATTAATCTGACGAACTAATTGTGCAAAAATATCGCGTCCCACAGGGATAAGACTGTCAGGAAAGTCGTAGTGCTCATTATGTAATTGTGGGCACTCTTCACCGCTTCCCAATACAAACATGGCACCATTTTCCGCGACGTTGGTAAATTGGCCAAAATCTTCCGACCAACGCATGGGCTGCTCCAATTCATGGCAAGGGATATCCAGTGATTGGCAGGCATCTTTTACTTGTTGGAATCCTTCAGGAGAGTTAATACTGGCTTGAAAAGCATCCTGATAATCAATTGCCCACTGGAGTCCATACCGTTCTGCGACTTCACGAGCAAAGTACGTGGCTGTATCTTGTAGGAAATACATCCCTTCATTGGTTTCACTACGCAAGGTCGCCATAACAACCGCATCACCAGGAGCGGTACCAAAAGCAATCTCACCTAATCGAGCATGAATAATAGTTACCCACGTTTTTTCGTCTGTTTTAGTCGGTAACTTTCCTAGACCTTGCAACAGTTCAGCCATAGCCAACGCCGGGCTAATACCATCTTCAGGATGTGCTGCATGCGTAGGTTTACCTCGCAAGTGGATTATGATTCCTTTTGATGCGCAATTGAATGGCCCAGACTTAACCGCCACTTCACCAAGCCTCAGACCAGGGTAGTTATGTAAGGCGAAAACATAATCAGGTGCAAGCGCTAAAAACTTAGGATCCTGAGAGACAGCAACAGCCCCTAGCCCCGTTTCCTCTGCTGGTTGAAAAAGCAATATAACCTTACCCTTGATTGGTTTATGCTGTGACATAAACTCACCTAGAGCGCTTACGATGCTCATATGCCCATCATGGCCACATAAATGCGCTATGCCATCATATTGAGACCGGTAGTCCACATCACTTTGTTCAACAATAGGTAATGCATCAAGCTCACAACGAATCAATGTTGTTGGGCCCATCTCTTGACCATAAAAAACATAAGCGAAACCTGTTTCAGCAATGCCTTCAACAAGTTCATCGAAACCAAATGACTTAAAGTAAGATTTAATAAAATTCCCAGTTTCTTTTTCTTGCAGCGCTAACTCTGGGGTTTGATGTAATGTTTGACGAAACTCAGTCCAGTTGAGCTCTTTCATGGATTTGTCCCTATCTCCATATCCTGTAGAGTCAGTGTACTAAAAATACACCGATTTGTGCGCTACTCGCCAACTCTTTAGTGTGAAAAACCTGCTAGTTAACTTGTATTTACAGTGTAAAGAACGAAACCATACTGGGATGTATGGCTTCATTTTTAGCAGTCCGACTACAACGTGATAGAACGACCTGTTTGGCTACTTTCCATTGCCGCTTCAATGATACGAATAGTATTGAGTGATTCTTGGGCGGGAACCGGATTAGCAGTACCAGTTCGAATGGCATCTGCCAGTGCCATAAAATAGTGCTCATAGCCACCGACTTGTGAAATGACCTCTTCTGCTTTGGTATCTTCATGGTAAATCACGCCGTGATTATCAGGACTTTCAACGGCCCACCCTTTATCAGTTGGTGTCATTCCTGAAATCAGTTGAGGCTCTTGAGGATCAAGTCCAAACTTCAAGAACTTACCTTTAGTTCCTAACGCCTTATAGCGGACATTCGGCTCAGGACTGTATAAGTTACCATGGAGCTGAACTAACCGTTCTTTGTAATGAAGTATCACATTAAAGAAATCCACGGTTTCACATCCAGGCCGCATATTTAAACACTGCGCAGTCACAGAAGAAGGCTGACCAAATAAAACGACAGCTTGATCGATCAGATGTGCCCCTAAATCAAATAATATCCCACCGCCATCTTGAGCCTGTTCACGCCAACGTTGACGCACATCGGGACGAAAACGATCAAAATGAGAATCGAGGAATTTAACCTCACCGATTTGCCCATCTTCAACCACTTTTTTCAGGGTTAAAAAGTCACTGTCCCAACGTCGATTTTGAAAAACACTAAGCACTCGTTGTTTTTCTTCAGCAAGGTGGATTAAAGATTCACCATCAGTAACTCGAGTCACAAACGGTTTTTCGATAATGACATGTTTATCATTCTCTAAAGCAAGTTTAGCCAAAGAGTAATGCACATCATTAGGTGCTGTAATAATCACTAGCTCAGCGTTGCTTTCTTGGATAAGTTGTTCAGCACTTGAAAAATAGGTCGCTTGTGGCCAATCGGCAAGCACTTGCTCCTTTTTGCTAGAACTGATCGCAGCAAGCTCAAATTGCTCCAATGTGTTAATAAAAGGCAAATGGAAAGTTTGCGCAGAAAAACCATAGCCAACAACGGCAACTTTGATCGGGTCGTAATCCATAACATTTTCCTTATGTAGTTCATAGAGATATTGATTAAAACAGCAATGAATATGAGTGATAGGTTACAGTTATAAATGAAATATTTATACCGTTATTTACAATAACGAAACACTAGCTTGATTAATGAGAGTCGCTTCGTAAATTTGCTGATTGAGCGTCCCCATAAGCAATACGGACAACCCCTTTAAGTTCAACCCCCAAAGTGTTAGTTCAATGAGAATAAAAGAAAAGCCCTTGTTAGTCATCTAACAAGGGCTTAAAGAAAGAGTGTTCAACCGTTATAAACTAAGCTGCAGCGATATACTGACGTTTGGTCCGCTTTTGACGTTTTAGCTCAGCAATTAAATCATCGACATCAACATCAATGTTAAAACGACGCTTTAAGTTAGCGAGAAATATCGGATCTTCACACATCGCTTTTTCAGGTTCATCACTGATTTTAGCCACTGGACGACCGTTACATTCTGTCAATTTAACCACAATGGAAAGCGGCTTATAAGCCTCACCCTTGGTATTTGTCCAACCACCAAGGTCATTAGTTAAGAACGTACCAATCCCGAATGAAATTCTCACTCGACCAGCAAAATATTCACACAGTTCCAACGCTTCATCAAAGTTTAACCCGTCAGAGAAGATAAATACTTTCGACATAGGATCGATGCCCAACCCTTCAAGGTGTTCAATCATGCGATCCCCCCAAACGAATGGGTTGCCTGAGTCATGACGAATACCGTCATAAGCTTTTGCTAAATGAACATTAAAATCTTCGAGGAAAGCATCGATGGTTAATGTATCTGTTGGTGCTATCGCTAACTGGCCATCAAATGCTCGTAACCATTGTTCTAGGGCGATTTTCTGTGAATCTTTCACATTCACCAGAGCTTGATGTCCCATAAACCATTCATGGGCAATTGTACCAATTGGCTTTAAATTAAACTCACGAGCAAAATGGTAGTTACTGGTACCAAGTAGCAACTCAGGAATCTCTCTTTTTAGATATTCCATCACATCACGTTGAACTTGACCGGAGAAACGGCGACGAGTTCCCATTTCTGTTAATGAGAAATTAGTAATCCCACGGCGTTTAATCTCGGCTTTCAACGCCTGGATTTTACCGTCTAAAATATCCATTGGTAGTGTCTCTGGCACTTCAGACCAACGGCGACGACTCCGTACCTCAGATAAAATAGACATTACGATAGTTTCATAAAGAATCGTATCACGCCAAGATCCTTCAATACCTATACGCAACTGCTCTTTACCATCATGCTTGATCACCCCAAAGTGAACCTGGCGATCAGGTTGAAAATGGAAATAACGTAATGATTGAAGGAAAGCGGGCTTCAAATGTGGCGAGCTTTGCTCCAGATACACAATATCAGCATCAGAAAAACGTAGTGATGCTAACTGGCGAATTTCAGTGCGGACTTCTTCAAGAAGATCACTGACATCTTCATCACTGCGCACAATCAGTTCATAACGTACTTGTACGTCAGGATAAAGAGAGTGGATAGCCTGCATCATCGTAATTTTGTACGCATCCAAATCTAGCAAGCTACGAATAATGTGTGGAGAAAACAGGCGAGAGTTCATTATGCCGTCCTTCATTTCACTTTCATCACGTTAGTAACATTATGTTGCTAACCTTTTGTGCGACAATAAGCGAGTTTGCGAGGTTTGTCAACTTATGTGACAAACCTATTTAGCACAAATGTACTCCCATGTTCCATTTTTGTTACATACAAATCAAATTATCGCAATAAGTTACCTAATGAACCGAGGCAATCTTTAAATTGTAAAAATTAGTTTGTCACATTCTGTTATTTACAATTGACCAAAACTTAACGCATGCCTAGAATGGTGCCATCAATAATTAGGAATACTTTATGATTGTCTCGATTGATTTAGTCTGTTTACGTCTCACTCCTAAGGGTATTCAGGTTCTGCTGGTAAAACGACAAAACCCTACACGTCCTGATTGCGGGAAATGGGCCATCCCAGGAGGATTAGTTTACGATGAAGACTGGTCAACGAAGGGCGGAGACCCCGCAGATGACGATTTCGATTCAGCGCGACGCCGCATTTGTCGTCAAAAAATTCATACTTATCCTAACTTTATAAGTGATCCCATCGTAAATGGTAATCCAAAGCGCGACCCTGATGGTTGGAGTGTCAGTATTTCTCATTATGCGTTATTAAACCCTTCCAATGTCGAGCAAATTGATAACTCCGGCATGGACAAAGATCGCGCCGATTGGTTTGATTTAGAAGACCTACTTAAAGGCGAAATGAACTTAGCTTTTGACCACAGCTCTCAAATTAAACATGCTTGGAGTAAACTTCGAGCGGCGGTCGAATATACATCCGTGGTGTTATTCTCTCTGGAAACAGAATTTTTGGTGGCGGATATTATTGATGCTTATGCCAAGTTTGGTGTTGATGTAAACCGTATGACAGTTAAGCGCCGTCTAATTGATACAGGGGTTATCGTTAGTGCTAACAAGCTCGCCTCTTCAAGTAAAGGCCGCGGCGGGAAGCCAGCAACGGTATATCGGTTACCAAGTAAAGAAGTCACTTATTTTCAAACCTGTTTACGCGGCTAGTTCACGGCTAGCCAATAGGTTTTAGCGTTAACAAATTGTGACAAATCGATTTTATTGGGTAGATTATCGCCAAATTTCATGTGATACTAATCACATTACCTACATGCTAACTTCTCGCTTAGCATGACCTTTACTCAATAATTCGACGATACCATGAATCCCAAAATAGCCGCGCTATGTGGTTGGCTAATGATTGTCAGCCTGGTTTTATCATTAAGTTCTGAACTGCTGAACCTATTGCCTTCCTACTGGGCTGGTGTCCCTATTTGGATAAGCTCCCTCTTCTTTTTCCCTTACGTTAAACCGACACAAAAAAAACAAATTATCATCTTGGTCATCTTCGGGATGTTCGGTTTACTGTATGGAACCATGCATCATCTTGATGCTCGTTATTTCATTCGTACTCTGGAAGCCAACCAAACGGTAGTCACCATGCTTATTGGCGTTGGTTTTTTGCGTATTTTTGCTGCCGATAACGTCCAAACAAAAGAAGCTCTCCCTAAGGGAGGACATTCTCTAACAAAAACACTGTTCGGTGTTCATCTCTTTGGCGCAGTGTTGAATATGTCATCTGTCGTCATTGTGGGTGATAAATTAGCCATGCAACGTCCACTCTCACCAACTCAAGGTTTAACTCTTTTACGCGGCTTTGCGATTTGTGCGTTCTGGTCCCCTTTTTTTGCTGCGATGGGCATGACATTAACGAGCGCTCCTGGCTCACATCTAAGTACACTGATCGTTTATGGTATTCCGGTCAGTATTATCGCTTTACTGTTAAGTGCTTGGGAAATTCGTAATCAACCTGATGCGGAGCAATGTTTGGGATACCCCATCGGAGTCCAATCACTGTGGATGCCTTGCCTGCTCGCAATCATTGTTATCGTTGAACACAACATTTGGCCTAATGCTAGTGTGCTATCTCTGGTTGCGCTGACATCGGTCACCTTTATTGCTTTATGGCTATTTATTAAAAAAGGCAAACAAAGGCCAAAAATCGCTAAACGCCATATTGAAGTCGGCGTTGCGAGCTCTGCAGGTGAAGTGGTACTCTTCGCCGCCGCTGCAATGCTGGCATCTGGTGTCGCATCGATTCTTACTTCATTAAATATTCAACTCGCACCAGACCACTTTGGAGCTGTAGCCGCCATCATCACGCTTTTGGTACTCGTTGTGCTTGCAATGACAGGTATGCACCCGGTGACCAGTGTTGTTTTAGCTGGCAGTATTCTTGCGCCTTCCGTCACCGATCCTAACTTACTCGGCCTAACACTTTTGATGGGTTGGTCTTTAGGAATTACGTTCTCATCATTTTCTGGGGTACAACTCAGTATTCAATCTCGCTATGATTTACAAGCGAAGACACTGCTACGATTAAATTGGCGTTATGTATTAATCATGTTCATTGTGTGTGCGGCAACGCTGTGGCTTTATGCGTTCCAGCATCCTTATTTATAGATGGATACTTTAATCCGCCAAGATGGCGGATTTTTTTAGTCTCTAACGACACACATCGGAGTCCCGGCAATCGGGTCTCGGTGAATCTCAGCATCAAGTTCAAATACCGATTGCAGCAATTCTGCAGTCAATATTTTTTCTGGCTCTCCTTGAGTCACCACCTGCCCATCCTTCATCACGATTAAATAGTCACAGTAACGACATGCCTGATTAATATCGTGCAAAACGGTAATCAACGTCTTACCTTGCTGATTTAATCGACGCATCAATTTCATTAATTCTACTTGGTGATTAAGGTCTAGATAGGTTGTCGGTTCATCTAATAAGATGTAATCCGTATCTTGTGCCAAAGTCATAGCAAGCCACACTCGTTGGCGTTGACCACCGGAAAGATCCGTAATCAGTGTATCAGCAAGCTCAGTAACCCCGGTTGCTTGCATCGCCTGCTCAACCATTGTTTTGTCATCTGTCGCAAGCTGCCCCCAAAAGCCAGTATATGGGCTGCGTCCATAACCGACGACATTGCGTACTGTGACGCCTTCGGGTGGCTCTTGAGCTTGAGGTAATAATGCTAATTGTTGAGCGAGTTCTCGTGAAGATACTGAGTGAATCTCTTGGCCATTCCAAAAAACAGTGCCTGATTCAGGTTCTAATATTCGCGCTAGTCCTTTTAATAAGGTGGATTTACCGCAACCATTAGGCCCCAAAAGAGCCACAATTTTTTGTTCAGGAATAGTAATATTGACGCCCTTAACTATGGATTGCTTGCCATAACCAAGATGTAAATCTTTCGTTGTTAAGTTCATCATTTATCTCATTTTAACTAATAGATATAAAAAATAAGGCGCCCCAATAATGGCGGTCATAATGCCGGCGGGAAGCTCAATCGGCGGATGAATAATTCTCGCAACCAGATCCGCAACTAATAGCAGTAATGCTCCGACTAACATCGCAGCGGGTAATAATATCTGATGGCGTCCGCCGACGAGTTGACGCGCCAAATGAGGAGCAACCAATCCAAGAAAACTGAGTGGACCACATACCGCGACACAAGCCGATGTCCATAACACTGCAATCAATAATGCACCGCCTCTTACCGCATACACCGAAACGCCCAAGCTACTTGCTCGTTCATCACCAAGTGTCAATAAATTCAGTTGCTGACTCAACCACAGTACCGCTGGGAGTAATACCAGCCATGGTAGAATCATCCAGCATTGTTCCCAGCTACGTCCCCATAAGCTACCGGTTAGCCAAAGTAGCGCATTATTGATTTCTAACGGGTTCGTTAACATCAGAAAATCAATTGCACTACCAAATAGCGCAGAAAGTGCAACGCCCGTAATCGCCAATTTCACCGGTTGAGTATGTTTACCACATACCATAGCCAGAATAATTGCAGCCAATATACCTCCAGCTAAAGCAGCTGCTGGCAACCAATAGACAGAAACACCCGGTAGTAAGGTCATCAACACAACAGCAGCTAACCCAGCACCATGACTAACACCAAGAATGTCTGGAGAAGCAAGCGGGTTACGAATAACACCTTGAATTAATACCCCAGCACTTGCCAACATTGCGCCAACAAATATGGCAATAAAAATTCGCGGTAAACGGTATTCATGTACAGTGAAATATTGCTCGCCGCCTTTATTTAAACCATGGAAAACTTGTGACAATGATAAATCTATCGCCCCTAAACACAGGTTCAATACCGCCATCACAACAACAAGTCCAAGCAATACTATCATCACTCTAAGAGGGTGTTTCATCGGCTTTTCCTCACTAGATAGATGAATATTGGCGCTCCAATCAGCGCTAATACTGCGCCCGCTGGGGTTTCGGTTGGGAAAATTACAGCTCGACTAACAATATCGGCTAACACCGTAAGAATCGCACCAAGCAACATAGTAACTGGAATCAAACGACGGTAATCGTAGCCCACAAGCAGACGACCTAAATGAGGTACAATCAACCCAACGAAAGACAGCGCACCGACGGTACTGACACTGATACCGACGAGCAATAGTACTGTACAAGCAATGATAAAACGTAAAGCAGTTAAATTAACGCCTAGGCTTTTAACTCGCTCATCTCCCATTGCAAGCAAATTAATTTTTGGTGCTAATAATAGGCTAACAATCAGAGCAACCGACAACCCAGGCCAACTCCATGACCAATTCTGCCATTGCACATTAGCGAAAGAACCCGCCAACCAGGCCATGACACTCACTGCCTGATCTTCTACCAAAATAACACTCGCTTTAGTCAAAGCGCCGCATAACGCTGATATAGCGATACCTGCCAACACTAATTGGCCTCGCTCGGTCCCTGCGCGCCAAGCTCCGCCGAGTATCATTACCAATATCCATGCAAATAATCCCCCCAGCACAGCAGCCACTGGCGAGGTGATCGAAGAATTAAGAGAAAAAACAGTAGTGACTAGGGCCATCCCCAAAGCGGCCCCCGCATTAACACCAAATAAACTTGGCGAAGCTAACGGATTACGAGTCAAACCTTGCATTAACGCCCCAGCGGTGGATAAACAAGCTCCGACGAGCATGGCTTCTAGTACTCGCGGTAGACGGACGTCTTGCACAATAATATGAGCAACAACACTAGGTTTAGGTTGCCAGATACCAAACCAAGCGTCTGAGGGAGAGATAGGCACAGCAGAATAAGCAAATAAACCTATCCACATAACTAGGATTAAAAACAAAACGAGCGTGGATACCACGCTCGTATAAAACCAGTGATGATTCTTTAGCATTAAGCTTTAACCAACTTCAATAAATCTTGGGCCATGTATTCTGCCGCGAGAATACCACGACAACGAGCCCACATGTTACCATCTACATGGTAGATATGATGACCTTGAACGGCTTTTAACACATGCCAAAGAGATTGCTTCTGCCATTTTTTAGTAATGTTATCTTTTACATAATCACCAACGACTAGGTAATCTGGATTTAACCCCAGTAGCTGCTCTAGACTGATTAAACGCGACGCTTGTTCATTATTTAAACCAGCAGGAGACGTTAAACCGAGAGAGGCAATCACGCCACCATCGTATGAGTCTGACGAGTGAGCATAAAAACCATTTTCACGTGCAACACCAAATTGGATGGTTTTACCTTTTAAAGCAACTAACTGTTTAGCGTAACCCTTCATACGCTTTTGGTGTAGCGCTAAACGAGCCTGCATTTCCTTATCTTTACCAATGACTTTACCAATAATAGCTGCCGATTTTAAATTATCTTGATACGTTTCACGACGTGATGGCAATAACAATGTTGGTGCAATCTTAGACAGTTCTTTAAATACGGCTGAATGACGATCAGCGTCAGCAATAATAAGATCAGGCTTTAGAGAAGCGATAACTTCTAGACTCGGCTGGGAACGAGTACCAACAGATTTCCATTGGCCAAGTTGCTTACGTACAGCAGGCAACAAACGATTAGGGTCATTATCATCCGCAATACCTACCGGGCTAACCCCAACAGAGACTAAAGCATCGACAAACGAAAATTCCAACGCGACGACACGCTTAGGGGTGTGATTGATTGTAAATTGCCCATGGCTATCTGTTACTGTCACAGCATAAGAAGGGACACAAAGACCTAAACTAAATATCACTACCAAAGCACCACGTGCTATCTGAGAAAACCACTTCATGTTATTACCTACTCAATATAAAAATGCCTACGAGTCATACGGACTCTATTACAAAGCAATGAATGTGTTGATGAAAAAGGCACCTTATTGACGCTTTACAAATCTAACACGCTAGCATTGATAATTATTTCTATTTACATCTAATAGATCAATACAAAATCTTCTTGTTTCTCGTTAAATTTATTAATAAATAAAAATCCTACATTAGTGATTAATTATGTAATATGAAAAACACAAGATGGTCACGATAATATGTGACTTTAATTTCCACTGATTGACTTACAAATACTCTAAATTTTTGTTCAAACCACATCTAACACTCAATGCTTCATTCCCTCACACTTTGTGTATACATAACAAAAATAATGCAATAAAAATGTAACTCTTTTCTTTTGTCAAAATTGACTCACTTTGGTGCAGCAGACTATAAAGCATTAACCTTATGTTTTAACGTCATTTTTAGAATAAAAACTCTAATGCGAGTACAGCTAAAAATATAAAAATAAAAATTTTTATAAATTTTAGGACGTGAGCCAGATCACAGTGCTAAGGTGTATTCATCGATTGGCGGAATCAATCGTCATTATCTGATGCAATTTGAATACCTAAACCACAGATTGGTTAAGATGCATGCGACTTAAACATGAGGACTAACCAGCGAAACTTGAATCGCTACTCAAGTTAAGTCGTTTAGTCAGGTATTCAAACCACCATAGATGAATAGATAAACTCAAATGGCCTCAAGATGCTGGATTCAGAGCAAATACCTTCTCATTGAAACAACATCCTAAAGTGGCTTGAGTATATGAACGAGCATAGTGCCGTCACTTGCTGTGATTGTCTCAGTAAGTGAAGCAACAGATTACAGAGCCTCTGAGTCAGAGTCGCTTTGCGTATCTCAAATCGCAACAGTTAATGTGCTGTAGCGATAATAAGACCTTGGTTGCAACAATCAAGATTGTTAAGAAATGGACCTCAACATTATCTCAACGGATTAGTAAACAATCTCATTTAAAGGCGTTAGTTACTGTATACCGCTTTTATTCAGGCGGCCATTCTCCGTGAGATACCTCTCTGTTTATCGAAAATACTCAACAAGAAATTCAATATTATTGAACTAATAAAATTTAGATGGTCTTTAATGTACTTATCTCTTATTTGCACACTGTTTTATTAAATTGACCACCTAAAACAATAATAATAGATTTTAAATCATTGAGTTTATAAAGATATTTTAAAAACATGGAAACAATACAACAATCCAGATATTCGAAAAATTTGAACATTGTATTTCAAATTTATCTATCGATCGAATGATATTGAAGTTCTATTCTATATTCATCGCTTCGATAACGAAGAAACATTCTAAAAAATTCTTTAGGAGTCATTATGAAAAATCTTACTGTCGCATTATCCCTAGCAGCTATTACTTCAGGATTTGCTACTGCTGCAAACGCTGCTGATTTAACCCCACATGTATTTACCATACATAACCAAGCAACAATCACGTTGACTGAAAATGGCCGTTCAGTATCTGGTTATCCAATCCAAGTCGTAGGTGCGGATAAAGCCACAAATGAAATTAATGACCACACAGCAAAACAGGGGTCACTGACTGTCATTAACCGCAGCAATCAACCAGAAACAATTACGTTCATCGTTAATAGTAAAAAAGATGGCCAACCAATTGTTATTAAAAGAACTTTAGGACGAGAAAGTTAATTAACACTTAATTAAGTACTGATAAAGAAATGAAACACTAAAAAAGAATTTGAGGAGAATATTATGAAAACATTAACTACTGCATTTGCCATTGCTGCACTTTCAACCACTTTTGCTGCCTCTGCTGCGGATCTACAACTGCACGTATTTAGCCATAACAATAATGCGACCTTGACCGTAACTAAAGATGGTCAACCCGTTTCTGGATACCCAGTTTCTGTTCAAGGTGCTAGCACCCTTACAACCAACGGCAATCTAGAAACTGCAGAAAATGGTTCAGTATCAGTGAAAAATTTAAGTAATCAGCCACAGTCTGTGAAATTTACTGTCACTGATGATAATGGCAACAACATAGTTGCAAAACGTTTCTTAGGCCGTAACAGCTAATACCGATAACTAATAAAACCTAAGTCATAACCTTCGTACAAAAGGAGTACAACATGAAAACATTAACAACTGCCCTCGCTCTCACTGCGTTATCAACCACTTTTGCAGCATCTGCTGCAGATCTACAACTGCACGTATTCAGCCATGCCAACAAAGCTATGGTAACAGTAACTAAAGATGGCCAAGCGGTTTCTGGTTACCCAGTACACGTCGATGGGGCAACGGCATTAACTCAGAGTGGCGACTTAAAAACAGCTGACAATGGTTCAATCAGTGTATCAAACAAAGGCAACCAACCTCACGCTGTGACTTTCGCCGTTGAAGATAACGATGGGCACACTATTGTTGCTAAACGTTTCCTTGGTCGTGATAGCTAATTACATCCGGTCATAGAAGGAAGTCGTAATGGAATTGGAATCCAAACAATAATGCAGCTTAATCATCGATTAAGCTGCATTGATTTACACATAAAGGCGGTGTTTTTATAACAAAGGTAATCCTAACTCAGCTGCCGTTTGCTCTCCCATCTCGATTAAGCGATCAAGGATATTCTCACCATCAGCACGAAGCCCATTGTGCTCATATTCGTTTGTAATCCAAGCTTTAGTATTTGGCATCAACTGTAATGTCTTGCGCGTTAAATCGATATCAACAAACATATCCTCCGCATAGCTTGCACAACTTACTGGCACTTGATTACCAGACAGCACACTCTCGTCATACAAAGGCGTCCAATCTTCTTTTTCAGCAAGTTTATTAGCCGCTTCGCGTAGCGGTTTTAGGCACTCGAATTGATCAAACATCCATGGATAGACCATTTCACCGGTAAAGTAGAAAGGGTTACCCGAACGATAGTTAAATTCATCAAACTCTTGGCGTACTCGATGAGCCGCCCAACGAGAAGCATCATTGTTGCCCTGGCAATAAATCGACTCATGTAAAATGGTATAGATAGGGTTGGTTTGGTATACCTGATCCATCAGCATCGCATTTAAAAAACTGTAGCTAAGTTGAGTTTGGCCATCAACAGTGACAAACGCACTTTCTATCGTAAAGTACGTAGGCACAAACGAATCACTCATACCGAAATGAATACCGATTTGCTGAAATTGCTCTACGGTAAAGCGTTGCCCATTGGGTAAACGCACATCATGTTCCAGTAGATAATCAGCGATAGCACAGCATTGCTCTTGAGCCTCTGGAAATTGACGGAAAAAGGCTTGGTTTTTTTGGAATGTATTAGGGTATGTCGCTCGATAAACGTCATCGGCACTGGCGTTAATATATGGAATACCGCCAGTAATATAACTACGCAATACACTTTGTGGGAATAGAGATAGATATGTGAGAGAACAAAAGCCCCCAAAACTCTGACCAATAATCGCCCATTTGTCGATATTCCACTGCTGACGAATACTCTCAGCATCACGCACAATGTTATCTGCACGGAAAAAACTTAGGTAATGAACTTGCTCTTCTGGTGCAAGATTAGCGAGTGTTTCGTGGGTCACTGGCGTACTCAAACCGGTGCCACGTTGATCAAGCAGCAACACACGAAATTGCTGTAACGCTCGTTTCATCCAGCCGGAGCTCGCATCTGTGCGAGGAGAAGGAAAACCTGGACCACCTTGAAAATACACTAGCCATGGTTTGTGGCTGTTATCGCCAGCAGCAGTTTCAACCACGCGAGCAAAAATGGTGAGTTGTTTACCATCCGGTTTTTGGTAATCCAGAGGCAAAGAAAAATAATGTGGGGTGTAACGTACGCCTGAATTTACAAAGGCTTGGGTCATCTGTGTCATGATTAATATCCTTATTTCCCGTTTATCACGGGCGAAGAAGGAAATGTAACATATACCCAATGAACCTCAAGCCATGCGATAGAAAAACAAAAAGGCCAGCTACTGAAGCTGGCCTAAAAACTGTCAACCTATCTTAGGACGGGTCAAACTAATTAGTAAAGCGTGTCGATTCAAACCGATTCAGGAGAATGTGCACAGCATAAGTAATTAAGAGCGTAGCGACAATGGCAAACAGAATGCTGCTCACCCGATACAACGCACTAAACACTAAATCGCCGCCCGGACTTAAATATTGACCAAATAAGATACCTAGGGTTGTCATGCCACCAAAGCCAGCCCCTGAACCACTGCTTTCTTTCACGTGCATATAACCAAATATCATTACGCCAATCCAAAGCAAAGGCACGACGAATAGCAGCATGTCAGACCAATCGTATAAGATGATTTGGCAAAAGATGCCAAATGACACCCCCATAATCGTCCCCATTGCCCTTTTACGAGCATAGCCCATCGCACCATTCCAATGCATTGGAAACATCATCAAAATAGTCGTTGCCTGAGCAGACATCGAGTCTTTAAGATCGGCCATCTGAAATACTAGAAACGAAACCGTCGCGATGGTTGCTCCCATAAGCGCTTCATGACGCATGCGATGCGATTGTTTTGGCTCTGGTGCTGGTCTTGGTTGCCTTGGCTCGACATCGGGGAAAACAAACATCATCAAGTAAGCGATGCCGATGGATAAGAATGCCGCCATCATATTCACTTCGATAAAATCATTCATGTCCGTGGCTTGATAACTACCAAAATGCAGCATGATACTTAAGTTCAAGACACTATTGGCGCCGAATAAGAACAAACTGCCTTTCGACATACAAGCAAAGTTAAGCAAAAACATGAAGAAAGCCAAAATGGTCATCATGCCTGGGTGACCGCCAAACAGCCCCCCAATCAGTCCCATTTCTAACGCCACCACCACAGAAGAAGCTATCATCTGCCGAGCTGCATGCATATTCATCACTGGCACCATACCCAATAGCAGTACTGGTGTTACTGTGAAGAATACCCCATTACTCCAGCCAAAAATCTTACAGATAGTGAACCCAAGAGCAGAGCCTGTCGCGATTCTTAAGCACTGTCTGAAATCATTTTCAGACATTGGGTGATCCCACAATTTCATCACAACTCCTACTTAGTAGACGTAGTGTAAAATACTGATAAAGTAGATTTGCAACTTGGCAAAAAATGCACCTAGGCCATTATCAGGAACTAATTGAACCGTCGCTTTTGCGCCAGCAGGCATGGTTTTGTCCACATTGTCGACAAGTTTCAAGTGCAAACGCATGCGCTGCGCGTCACGTACCCAACGGTTAGAGGTTGATGGTGTCGCAAGACGACCATTGGCATCAAACTGCCCCGCACTTACCCCTGCATCTTCTGAAGTAATATCTGCCGCATAAATATCACCCGGCATACGGTCAAACGCTACGTAGGCATGACTATGAGAAGTGAAATGACGTAAACTTTTTTCACGGAAATCCGCGATAATATCCACGGCATCATCAACAAGAGCGATCACTGGGCTACCAGCAGGTGTAAATGTCCCCGCCTTCAGTTGTAAGTTGGTTACGATACCATCATGTTCAGCAACAACCTTGGTATACGCTAAATTCAGTTCGGCTTGATTCAATTGGTTACGAGCAGCACGAACATTCACGTTTTTCTCATCATCAACGGAACCACGGCTAACAATTAAACCTTGCAAACGAGCTTTGGCAGCATCCCAATTGGATTTCGCTGCAATAGCAGCACTGTTGGCATCATCATATTGCTGTTGAGAAGTACCGCTGCGCTTAAGCAATTTTCTTAAACGCGCCGCTTCACGGACTTTTTGACCGGTCATGACCTTATTGGCTTCAACCGTCGCTTCAGCCGCCGCGATAGAAGCATCAAGTTGAGCGTTATTTTGCTTCACTTTATCGAGGTTAATTTTTGCTTGTTCTACAGCAAGCTGAAATGGCTGAGGGTCAATATTGAACAGTACATCACCTTTGTGCACTGATTGGTTATTCTTTACATTAATCGATATAACCTGCCCACTCACGCGTGGAGCAACTTTTGTCACCACTCGAGTAACTAACGCTTGTGGTGTAAGCGGCATGGTTAAGTCTGCCAACATAAAATAGGCAAACATTACCAAAAATGCCGCACAAGAAATCTTTATCCAGCGGGCAAATTTCTGATCTGGAGTCATGGTTTTTTCTCTTTTGAAAGGGTGGTACTAATCGCTAAGAGTGCTTAACGCGTTGTCTGCTATTTTTTCAAGTAGCAGCGATAACGTTTCAACTTCCTCATTGGAGATTTCCGCTAAGATCTGATTACGAACTCGCATGATTTTGGTCTCCATTTTAGTAAGCAGTTGTTGACCTTCAGGTGTCAAACAGACAATACGGCTACGTTTGTCGTGCTCACAAGGATGTCTTGTTATCAATAATTGTTCTTCTAATTGATTTAAGGTCCGCATCAAAGAAGGCAGTTCAATTTCGAGCGCACAAGCCAATTGCTTTTGACTAATGTGATCGCCTAAACGCTGTAATTTCCATAACGCTGTCCAACGAGGATGAGTTAAACCTAACGGCGCTAACTCACGGTCAGCTGCCATTTTCCACAGGCGAGAAACCCGAGCTAGCCGCTCAGCAAGCGACAATTGACGAAAAATGTCAGTATCGTGAAACATGAGGAGTCCTTGAAAACTTAGCACGCTAACTAATATAAGATAGTTAGCGTGCTAAGTAAACCTTTTTTGTGACATTAATCACATAACCATACTATTACAATGGTTTTAAAAAGCGGATAGATTACTTGGATATACGTAGATAACGTTCGATAAACATATCTAGTGAGACAGGGCGGTCATAAAAATACCCTTGAAAGTAAGCAACATTGTGCTTGAGAAGATAAGATTGCTGATATTCCGTTTCAACACCTTCAGCCACTGCGGGAACTCCAATACGATCGGCCAAATCAAGTACGTTAGCAACGATATGATCACGAAACTCTTCTTCACCAATCATATCGACAAAGCTTTTATCAATTTTAATAAAATCGATTTTAATTTTTTTTAAGTAACTTAAAGAAGAATGTCCTGTACCAAAATCATCTAATGCAATCTTTATACCTTGATTTTTAATGTTAACAATTCCCTGCAGATACAGATCATCTTGTGGAATGTGCACGCGTTCGGTGAGTTCAACGATTAAATGAAAATTATGTTTATTTAAGCGATAGAGAATATGCTTACAATCTCTAATCAAATTGGGATGGGCTAACTGTGGAGCGCTGACATTAAGCGCTAAGTGAAAGTCATCGGTAAAATGCTTCTGATACGGTATAAACGCTTTAACTAACTGTTCGACTAACTGAGTGAAAATATCATTAATTTGCCCACTTATTTCTGCACTAGGAATGAAGTCATCAGGCGATATTATCCCCACCTTAGGGTGTATCCAACGAACTAACACTTCAGCGCCAACCAAATTCCGATTACGATCGAAAACCGGCTGAAGATAAGGGACAAACTGCCTTTTCTTTAACGCTTTTGAAATAGCAAACACCTGCCAATCAATACGTGATAAATGAACGTTAAGTCCAAAGCCGCAAATAAACGAAAATACAGTTACCATTAAATACATGAATGCATAGTTAATAAGAGCATAGTTAACATAATTTTCGGTATCTAAATGATAATAAAGATCGATATAAGGATTACCAACTCGAACGTATTGCTCCAAGTGTGGCGTATTCATCGCTTCAGTACGCTTTTCACTGATGTAATAACCATCAATAAAAAAAGCAGGAGAAAAATAGTTCATATCCGTATTTAGGATGTTTTTAAATATAAATGTATCAATACCAAAATTGACATGCACATTACCTCTATTGAGGATCAATAAAAATACATCGCTATTTTTTACAATGGGACTTTGCGGAATGTAGTGAAGGTTAATTAAATTTTCCGCCGATGGACGGCGGAAGAAAATACGCTTTTCATCCGTGATTGTGCTACAGAATATCTCTTGTTTCTCTGTCAGTGAAATCGAGCGTGTGTAGGGGCTTGCTAAGGCACTCTGTTTAGCTAAAGGTAGAAATTCACGACAGTTTGATTCTAAATGAGCAAGGTCCTGATTATAGGAATCGATGATGCCATGCACCATTTGATTCACGCGAACGGAAATCTCTTCCGTTTGAATATAAGCGTACTGATTTAAACTGACATAGACACGAAAAGAGACCAAAGCAAAGCCAACAATATTAATCAGTAATATTGTCAGCACAACAAGGCGAAATATTGCAGATTTTTTATTCATCATCGTTGACGAGAAACCCCAGCCTTAATTTATTAATGCGCTTATTGTGTCTTTTGACGACTGTTAATAACTGTCCCACGGAGGAATATGCCCAAAATATTGCGCTAAGAAGTCAATAAAATGGCGAACCTTTGACGCAAGATACTCTCTATGATTATAGAGCGCATAAAGCCCAAGAGGCGTAATAGTAAAGTCATCTAACACTTCTAACTGCCCCTGCTTAATCGCATCCCCCATTAAAAAAGTGGGTTGAATAGCATACCCCTGCCCAAGTATGGCACATTTAACAATAACATCCCCATTATTACTGGAGAAATCACTCACGAAATCTTGTGTAGAAAGATGCTCAGGCCAAGGTGTTAGCAGCGATTTCACATCAGAATACGTGAAACGCAAATAGTTAAGCTGGCTAAGCTCATTAATGTTCTGCGGCTTTCCATGCTCAGCAAAATAGTGCGGGGCGGCACACACCACTAAGCGAATTGGGGCAATTTTTTTCGCCACTAATGTTGAATCTTGAAGTCGACCAATCCGTAGCGCAACATCAACGCCTTCTTCTAATAAATCAACTTTGCGGTCGGTTAACATTAACTCGATCTGAATGTCGGGATACTGCTGCTGAAATTGATTGAGAGGCTCAGCCATATGTTGAATACCAAATGACATTGGCGCACTGACACGTAATGTTCCAGATACCTGTGTTTGCAGGTTAGACAATGCATTTTCCATGTCTTCTATTTCATGCAACACCTGACAAGAGCGCTCATAATAAGATAATCCCGCTTCGGTAGGATGAACACGCCGAGTCGTTCTATTGAGTAAACGAGTTTTTAATTGCGCCTCTAACTGAGCCACGTACTTGCTAACAAGTTGAGGAGAGATATCAAGCTTTTGCGCCGCTTTGACAAAACTGCCCTCAGCAACAACAGCATTGAAAGTACGCATTGCATCGATTTTATCCATCACTCTCTCCTATCCTTACAATACTAACATCTTAATCGTAATTCTTTGATAAGAGTAATAATTTGAGCCCAAAGATTATGTTTATTTTTTCTGTGGCGGCTCTTTGATGGCAAATTTTCCAAATTGAATAAAATGATCAATCTGTTTCACTACTTCATCGCTGTAGAGTAACGTTAGGTGTGTATCCGCAGTTTGGATGTGATCGGTCATTCCTTCAATATAGGTTTCTTCGACCGTCACTGTACCATCAGATTCTGAATCAAAGCCCATGAATAACGGACGAAAACCCCAACCGGTGTTACCCGCAATACAACCTAACTTTTGAGGAAAACTCCAGATATTTTCGTGGGGCTCCAAACCAAAATCAATCGAGTTGCCTAAAATACCACTCAACCCCATTTCATCGATCACTCGAATAATAGAAGCCCCCTGCATAGGAGAACCTAACGTTACAACATGAGAAATAACTTCAGTAGAGGGATGGCGTGAGGTCAGATAGTTTTGAATCATCAAACCACCTAAGCTATGACCTAATAAAACGTTATTGCCTTCGGGTTCTAACGCATCATCAATGGAAGAATATAGTTTGTTAGCATCAATACTAACGGTACTGTAATCAAGAACTTTGGTTTGATAACCCAATTTTTGTAAACGTTGACGCAACGGCTGCATCACAAAAGCGTTCATATACAGCCCATGCAAGATTATGATTTTCATCAACCGTCCTTATCTATTAATACAGTAAAGCACCTAGTTTTCTTATGAACGTTGAGTACGTTCATAGAAAAATTAGGTGCTTTAAAATAATAGAACAACGAAAGTTAACGTAACCAGTTTGTTTTGCTTAGCTCGATGATTTCATCGCCACGCCCATTAATAATCGCTTTCATCATGTACACACTAAAGCCTTTAGCATGTTCCATTTTGATCTGCGGTGGCATCGCCAATTCTTGCTTCGCGGTATCGACTTCAACAACCACCGCATCGGGATAATCAAATGCTTCGCTTAACGCTCCCGGTAATTGTTCTGGATCTGAAACATGAATGCCTTTAATGCCACATGCTTCAGCTATTTTGGCAAAGCTAGGGTTATGTAAATCCGTATCATCGGATAGATATCCCCCTGCTTTCATTTCCATCGCAACAAACCCTAGTGAACGATTATTGAAAACCACAATCTTGATCGGCAGATTAAGTTGCTTCAATGATAATAGATCCCCCATTAACATTGAAAAACCGCCATCACCGCACATCGCAACTACCTGACGATTACGGTCTAACGCCTGCGCCCCCATCGCTTGTGACATAGCGTTAGCCATTGAACCATGGTTAAACGACCCAATCAGACGCCGCTGACCATTCATTTCAAGATAACGAGCAGCCCAAACCGTCGGCGTACCAACATCACAGGTAAAGACAGCGTTATCTGCCGCCTTTTCACTGATCAAGCGTGCCAAATATTGAGGATGAATCAAACCATGCTTAGTTTCGCCATTGGCTAAATCATCTAAGCCTTTGCGCGCTTCCTTATAATTAGCAAGGCAATTTTCTAAGTGTTTACTCGAACGATCATCATTGATAAGCGGTAACAAGTCTGTCACGGTACTGCGAGTATCCCCTAAAACGCCAAAATCAATTTGAGCATGACGTCCAAGAGAAGCGGGATTATTGTCTATCTGTACAATCTTCGCGTTATCGGGGTAAAAAGCTCGATAAGGGAAGCTCGTACCAATTAACAGTACCGTATCGGCTTCACGCATCGCGTGATAACCAGAAGCAAAACCGATCAGTCCAGTCATGCCGACATCGTAAGGGTTGTTGTATTCGATGTATTCTTTCCCACGTAACGCATGCACAATCGGTGCTTGAAGTTTCTCAGCTAAAGCCACCACTTCTTGATGCGCATCTTTTACACCAGCCCCCACCATGAGGGTCACTTTACGACTACTATTCAAATAACCAGCCAACTGTTGCAAATCACTTTGTTGCGGAGCGTAGAATGCGGGTTTAGGTAACGACCATTTAGGGTTTACACCTTCGGGCATCGCTTTTAATGCAACGTCCCCAGGTAGTACTAATACGGCGACATCATTGTGCAAAATAGCTTGACGCATTGCGGTTTCTAACAGATACGGCATTTGCTCTGGGTTCGAAACTAACTCACAGAAAACACTACATTCTTTAAATAGTTCCTGTGGGTGAGTCTCTTGGAAATAATTAGTGCCAATTTCTGCTGAGGGGATATGTGCAGCAATGGCTAGCACAGGTACTCTATTACGGTGACAATCATAAAGCCCGTTAATCAAGTGCATATTACCTGGGCCACATGAACCAGCACATACTGACAACTCTCCCGACAGATGAGCTTCAGCGCCAGCAGCAAATGCAGCTACTTCTTCATGACGAGTGCCTAACCACTCTATTTCACCTATTTTTCTTAGGCTGTCACTCAGACCATTGAGGGAATCACCTGTTACACCCCAGATTCGACCTACTCCAGCTTGACGTAGCGTCTCTGCGATAAAATAGGCAATAGTAGAATTACTCATAAGACAACTCTCCATTGATTGGTAGTAGAAAAGGCATAGGCATGACATCATCCACAAATTTTGTGCTCTATGTCTCGTTTTTCATAACCATGATGCGCTCACACCCTACCTTGTTCAAGATCAATTTATTTGAATCTTTGCAATATTTTTTTATAAATGGAGATTTTTTATTCCAAACCAGAATAAAAGGTATTCTTTATGGGTTATTTTTAAATAAAAAATGAATAACAATATAATTTAAGCAACATTACGTACAACATTAACCAACAATATAGCCAGTAAGAAACAGTAACCATTTCGGCTGCCGCCTTTACGATCAACCCTCACACCTATCGATTGACTTCTCGCTGATCAGCCTTGTAAATAAAAAGCCTTTAAAAGTGAATTTGTATTCACCAGATAATCTTTATACTATTGAAATCATTTCTATGAATATGTAGATATTTAGGTTAGAGTTTTATTTTTTGAACATTTTTTAACATAAAACACTAATATTATTTATTTTAGCCACTCATAATANTTATAAAATACCACTTTTCAGTGACGATGATCACATTTATCAGGGTTATATTTCATTTTATTTTCAGATTTATGAAAGCGCCTGATAACCTGCCGCTCGCTTTGAAATGAGGTCGAAGTGAATAAATAATAAGGAGTGTTCATGATGAATACCAAAAAACCAATGTCGTTAACCACACGAGTTATCCTTGGTATGATTGCCGGCATCTTAACGGGATTTGCTATCCGCACCCTATTTGCAGACTCAAGTTTTGTTGATACATACATTATCAATGGTCTGTTTGAAGTTGGCGGCAAAATCTTTATCGCTAGTTTAAAAATGCTAGTCGTTCCACTTGTCTTTGTGTCTTTAGTCTGTGGCACAAGCTCATTAAAAGACCTATCCACTTTAGGCCGCATGGGCGGTAAAACTCTTGGTCTTTACATTTTAACAACAGCTGTCGCTATTACACTTGCTCTTATCATGGGTAATGTTTTTCACCCAGGTTCAGGTGCAGATCTGACTGCAGCAACCAGCTTCAAATCAGCAGAAGCTCCTTCACTGGCAAAAGTTATCATTGATATGTTCCCAACGAACCCTATCAGTGCAATGGCTGAAGGTAATACACTACAAGTTATTGTATTCGCGCTCCTATTTGGTATCGCAATCAGTTCTGCAGGAAAACCAGGTGAGCGTATTGCAGATTTCTTCGTCGATTTAAACGAAGTATTGATGAAACTGGTCACCTTGCTAATGAAGGTTGCTCCTTACGGCGTATTCTTCCTAATGGCAAAACTGTTTACTGGCCTAGGTTTAAGTGCAATATGGAACTTAGCCGCCTACTTTGCGGTACTTGTTGGTACGTTGTTGATTCATGCCTTTGTGACTTATGGCCTGATGCTAAAAGGGTTAGCAGGTTTAAATCCATTTACATTCTTCCGTAAAATGGAAGATGCTGTGATGTTTGCTTTCTCAACCGCATCATCAAATGCAACGCTTCCAGTAACAATGGAAACCGCAACTCAACGCCTTGGTGTACACAACAAAGTCGCATCCTTTACGATTCCTTTGGGTGCAACCGTGAACATGGACGGTACTGCGATAATGCAAGGTGTTGCTACAGCATTCATCGCTCAAGCATTTAACATCGATTTGTCTATGTCTGATTACCTGATGGTGATTGTAACAGCAACATTAGCCTCTATCGGTACCGCTGGTGTACCAGGTGTAGGTCTTATCATGTTAGCAATGGTATTAAATCAAGTTGGTCTACCTCTTGAAGGTGTCGCGTTGATTATGGGTGTTGACCGTCTACTGGATATGATCCGTACCGCAGTGAACATTACAGGCGACTCTTGTGTTACCTGTATCGTTGCTAAATCAGAAAACGCATTTAGCGAAGAGATCTTCAATGCTGATATTGAGCTCAATGAGAAACAAAAAGTTGCAATTAGCAACGATTAGTTGCATATCATAATGCTCAATTAACAATCAAAAAACATCCCTTTCACTAATGACAGGGATGTTTTTTATTATTCAATTAAATTCACTGTTCTTATGCCTAAAGATCAAACTAAATTGATTTAGTTCACAAATGAATATGCTAATAATCCTTAATATTTCTTTAGAACGAAATGTTAATGGAGTAAAAAGCAATGAAGCGAGTTCTATATGGAGTGGTGACTTTTCTCCTTTATTTAATACCGAATTTTAGTTTCGCGTCTTCTAATTCAAATACAGTACCACCTTTAACCCATTCACTAATAGGCTATAGTTCCATTGTTATTTTTGTGGTCGCTTATGCTGCAGTAATGTTAGAGGAAAAACTTAAACTACATAAATCTAAGCCAGTCCTTTTGGCAGCAGGCTTGATCTGGGCTCTAATCGGTTGGATTTATCACCAATACGGCGCTTCAGAAATTGTCGAACAAGCTATCGAACATAATCTTTTAGAGTATGCAGAATTACTCTTGTTTTTATTAGTGGCGATGACCTATATAAATGCAATGGATGAGAGAAATGTATTTGATGGTTTGCAAGCTTGGATGTTGAAAAAGGGTTTCAATTTTCAAACTTTATTTTGGCTAACCGGTTTTCTCGCTTTTTTTATCTCTCCAGTCGCCGATAATCTAACTACCGGATTATTAATGTGTGCCGTGGTAATGAAATTAGGTGGAGATAATAAAAAATTCGTCAATCTTTCATGTATTAATATCGTTGTAGCCGCTAACGCCGGTGGAGCGTTTAGCCCATTTGGCGACATTACAACGCTAATGGTTTGGCAATCAGGGAAAGTTGAATTTACCCAATTCTTTGACCTTTTCGTCCCTTCCGTCGTCAATTTTCTTGTACCCGCTATCATCATGTGCTTTTTCTTACCGAAGCAAAAGCCAGCATCGATGAACATGCATATTCATATCAAACCCGGTGGGTTGCCTATTGTGGCACTATTTATACTCACGATTCTTACATCGGTAACCTTTCATTCCTTGTTCGATTTTCCTCCTGTAATAGGCATGATGCTAGGGTTAGCTTACCTGCAGTTTTATGGTTTTTACCTGAGAATGGCATTTCCAAAATCTATCGCACGCTTAAAGGCTAAAGCCGATAAAGAAGAGTTAGACCATATCGGCTCGTTTGTTCCTTTTGATGTATTTCAACGTATTGCCCGTGCCGAGTGGGACACTCTGCTGTTCTTTTATGGTGTTGTGATGTGTGTGGGCGGACTAAGCTTACTGGGTTACTTATCTATGGCATCCAACGTGATGTACACCCAATGGAACCCTGTCGCTGCGAATATCATGGTGGGTATCCTCTCATCGATTGTTGACAATATACCTGTGATGTATGCCGTGCTCACTATGGACCCAATCATGTCTCACGGAAACTGGTTATTAGTCACGCTTACCGCTGGCGTTGGTGGTAGCTTACTGTCTATCGGTTCAGCAGCAGGGGTTGCATTGATGGGAGCAACCAAAGGCCAATATACCTTCGGCAGTCATTTAAAATGGACGCCAGTGATTTTGGTGGGATATTTTGCAAGTTGTGCGGTGCATATGCTGATCAATAGCAGCCTATTTTAGCTGATTCAAACGATAGCTGCTTTCACCTCTATCTATTGAAAACAAGAGGTGGAGATACTGCCCATCAAGCTATGTACGATAGTATCTAGCTAAGATAAAGGCGACATCCGTCGCCTTTATTCATGTTAGATATGATCTCAGCCAAGATGGCTATTTTCTAGTTTCAGTAATGCTTCCTTGCGGCTTTCTCCACCAGCATACCCTACGAGTTTCCCACTTTTGCCAATCACTCTATGGCATGGGATCACAATTGAAAGAGGATTTTTACCATTCGCCGCCCCAACAGCACGCACAGCTTTAGGTCGTCCAATCTGCTCAGCAATCGCTTGATAGTTCGTTGTCTGTCCGTAAGGAATCGACTTTAACGCCTGCCAAACGTCTTGCTGAAATGCGGTTCCCTGCACACTTAACGGCAAATGGAATGTTTGACGTTGACCAGCAAAATACTCTTTGAGTTCAATTTTTGCCTGTTGTAGTAACGGATGCGCGGCATTTTCAATCCCCAAGTCGTCAGGTAAGGTGGTATGTTGTTCAAACCAAATTCCGCTTAAACCTTCATCATTACACTGAATGGTCATGACGCCTAAGGGGCTCATATTTTGGCAATAATAATTAGTCATTAACAATGTTTCCTTCATAACGCCAGCAATGAAACGTAGCATAGCTACCCCACGGCGACACATTATTTTTCGTTAGCTCGGGATGAAGAGCCATTACTTTACGCACAATAAGATCATTATCGAGGAAACAATCTTCTTCACTATCTGCTCTCAATTTTGCGTAGCTCACTGTCCAAGGTCCAACCCCCTTTAATGCTAACCAGTCCCGCGGGTCGCATTCAGGGTTTTCATTCATAAATACCGCAAATCTAGCGAGAGTGTCTTTACGTGCATTAGGCATGCGTAAAAAGGATAGATCTGCATCTTTAACTTGCTCAGGGGTCGGGAAATTCCATAACTCACTCGTTTGCTGATTAAACGCAGCCACTAAAAGATTCAGCTGTCCAATGGCCGCTTTTACCGAAACCTGCTGTCCTAAAATAGCCCTAACACCCGCTTCCCAACGACTCCATATCCCGGGAATACGGATTCCCTTAGTGGCGACAATGCCCGGTTGAATCGCATCTAAATGCTGCTCGATCAAGTCAGTATCTGCATCGAGATCAAACTGGCGACGTACACGACTGACCAACAAACGTAAATCACGAATATTGTCTAAACGAAATTCCAACTTTATCTGTGCGTCTTTTGTCACACTGACCCGATACCAAACAGTAGAATCGTTTAATACTGCGGTTCTTTCATAGCTATCCGCAGTAATCACTTCAATCCCTTTGATCGCACGCAAGCGATAAAAGTCCAACATTTCTTGCCACGCCAGCTTCCCTCTGTAAGAAAGTAAAACGCTTTGCGTTGCTGTTTTATGTTTGTTACTTCGTCTTATTTGCGTAGGGGTTAAACGAAAATGTTTTACAAATGCATCATTAAAGCGCCGTGTACTTTGAAATCCACTAGCAAAACCAATGTCTGTTATAGCCATAGAACTCGTATGCAATAACCGTTTAGCAAATAAAAGCTGTTGATATAACGCATATTTTTTCGGTGACATTCCTAAATTTTGCGTAAATAGCTGACGTAAATAACGTTCACTTATTCCTAGCCTATCAGCCAGTTGGGCAATGCTTCCTTCGCTCAAAGCGCCTAAATCAATTAATGCCATTGCACGAGAAAATGTCGTCTCAGTTCCTCGCCACAAGTTAGAATGAGGGGCGCTATCTGGATGACAGCGTAAGCATGGTCGATATCCTGCTGCCATCGATTCCGCAGCTGTCGCATAATAAGTGACATTTTCTTCTTTAGGTAAATTAGCCGGGCAAATAGGACGACAAAATATCCCAGTACTCTTAACTGCAATAAAGAATCGTCCATCAAAACGAGCATCTCGACTCAGCCGAGCTTGGCGGCACTGCTCTTTATCTAACATTAAAGGCGATTTAATTAGCAATTGTCTTTGTTCCATAAACATCACTTGATTCACTGAGTATGCCCGATATTGTAGAAGTTACTAGAACCATTACTCGCCACATTCGGCACTCAATCTAAAACTGTATAGCCAACGTAGAATCACTCTATCTTCTCATCAGTACTTTGCCTAAGAGCGAAGACATTCTCGCGAAAACTTTACCTTGAGGAGGCTTGTTACATTCCTCAACAATAGAAATTCATCGTTTTCTAATGCACTTACATTAGAAAAATGCGTTTTAAACTTTATGTTTAATGACACAAAAAGTTCCCTAAAACATCATCAATATTTTCGAACATCAATGTCAGACGGCTCTAATTATCATTTTAATGAATAGTCAATACACTTCATTCAACACAACAAATCAATCGATATACATAGAGGAATCATCGATGAAAGCGTTTTTAAAGAAACTAATGACTTCTGATGCAGGTTTTGCCCCACTCGCATTACGTATCCCTGTAGGTATCATCTACATGGCGCATGGCAGTCAAAAGCTATTCGGTTGGTTTGGTGGCCACGGGTTATCAGGTACAGCACAATGGATGAACTCGATTGGATTAGAACCAGGCATTGTAATGGCTACCTTAGCGGGGAGTGGTGAGTTTTTTGGCGGTTTGCTACTTCTTTTAGGCCTGCATACTCGCCCTGCTGCATTTGTCACTGCATTTACTATGATTGTAGCTATTTTCAGCGTTCACATCAGCCACGGCCTATTTTTGTCAAATGGCGGTTTTGAATATGGCTTAGCACTATTTGCAGCAAGCCTATCCATTCTATTCTCAGGCCAAGGTAAAGTCGCTGTCGACAACTTAATCGTTCGTCAAACAAAATAATCGTTACCAAGCTTAAAGATTAAAGGGCGAAGTGAGTCATCACTTCGCCCTTTATTTTATTCACATCTATGTAAACAATCGCTATCTAATACTTAGCAAGCGATTACTCCATCGCTTCACCTGCAATCTTCAAGCTATAAGCGGTTAATGGATCGGTATTTTTCACAAGCTCTTCTACCTGTGTAATGGCTTCAAGTGAGGAACTATTTTTACGATAACTTAGGTAAACAGGTCGATACCACTCTTCAACCCCTTTGACTCGATATAGCTGATTCGTCGCTAAAAATGGCTCTACAACGGAAGCAGGCAGATAGGCACTTCCACCCTTTTCCAATATAAAATCAAGCGCTATACGTACTGTAGAGGTACGTAGAAATGGCGCTGGCGCATCAGGATGGCGATCCGCATGTTCTGAAGAGAAACGCGATCCCCAGTCAACATACACATAACGATTTTCAAATACGGTGTCTAACGTATCTTCACGAGTTGAAACTAACACCAACACCATATCCGCGACGTTCTTACATTGAAGCTCATCCGATTTAATCGGATCAAATGCAAACGCCATATCAAGTGTACGTTCAAGTAAGTGACGATTGAGCTGCTCTCTCCCCATCACCTCAGCCATAAAGCCATAACCTGCAAATGCATCTGTCACGACACTCAAACAGTTTTGTAGGTAGGCATCCCATATATTAGGAGTACCACCAAGGGTTAACTGCAAAGCTTTTCCATCATCTAACGACAAATCATATTTCGCTTGTTGTAGCGTAGTTACCATGACTTCTGCGTAATTAATCAACCGCTCTCCGGCAGAGGTTAATTTGATGTTATTTCTATCCCGAGTAAAAAGTTGAGCATCGAAATAGTTTTCCAATTGTTTGATCCTGGCACTTACCGCGGCTTGGGTAAGATAAAGATTCTCTGCGGCTCGTCCAAAATGCCGAACTTTTGCCAATTCAAGAAACGTACGGAATACTTTTACATCCATATCTAACCCTCAAAAACTGCCCTTATTTCTCATTAGCTTAGTCTATCGTTACGATAAAAAAGTTTTGTTTTTCTTTTGGCGAATTTACGCCTAACTTTCGCCCTGATCAATGGCTATTGCTAAGACAATATACTTACACGAGGTTGATATGTCTGAGACTGCATTTCGTCAAGGAAAAAAACGTTTTTTCGATAATAAAAAATTCCCTCGCGGGTTTGCGAAATCGGGTGACTTTACCTTAGCAGAAGAGAATCTCCTAACCCTTTATGGAGAAACCATGCTAGGCCTAGAGTCTGGTGAATTACAATCCGCTAATACCGAAGAACAGCACTTTCTAAGTGTGTTAGCAAACCCAGAAGCAGCAGAAAGCAAAATTGAACGAGTTTGGATGAAGTACGTTCGTTTAGCTCGAGGCCGTAAACGCTTCCATACTTTAAATGGCCGTAGCAAACCCGATGTGTCGGAAGATTACACTGAAGATGAGCCTAGCCTTACAGAAGAGGATTAAGAAAGCAGAAGGTGTAGTGACACGTTGAGAGTTATGATCCATAAGTATTTATATTGGATGGTATTCAACACTTAGTTGTACTATGCTCAATGATATCTTTCTCCCAAAGCCCCAGAGCAGTTTACTGTCTGGGGCTTTGTCTATTTATGCTATTTCGCTAGCAATGAAATCTTTTTCAAAAAGCTCTCTTTCAAATGCTCCTGATCATACTCGATGTGATAGGTATTATGAAAACCAACTCGGAGCTCTACACCATTACCACGCATGTAGATGTTATACCCATCATAGTCCGAGAAAGCTTCCACGCCTTCGTATATTTTGCCGAATTCTGTGGGTGTTCCATTTTCCATGACATTTTCATAAGCATGGAGTAATTGGCTAGGGTCTAGTTCATTTTTCATCTGCCACTCTCCTTAAATCAAGAATGATTACCTGTAACATCATCTTTTATTCTGACTATCAGCACATAAAAAGTTCCTCAAAAATTACCTGTGTTAAGTATGGCTTGCTGTTATTAACTAATTACGTACTAGGTCAAAAATACTTAATTTACATTAAAAATTAAAACCAGTAAAAAACACCCTAGAAGAAGCAACCAAACGCATAAACCAGAAGTTAACAAGGATAAAGAGCACAAAAAACTAGCAGACTTTTTTTACTTATTTTATAATAAAAAATAACTTAATTTCATTTATCAATTTATAGGGTCAGTAACATGAGACTAATTCCTCTACAGAGCGCCGAGCAAGTAGGACAATGGGCTGCCGATCATATCGTTAAACGTATTAATGCATTTCAACCAACGGCAGAGCGCCCTTTCGTACTCGGACTTCCCACAGGAGGAACGCCTGTTACCACCTACAAAGCATTGATAGAACGTTACCAACAAGGCAAAGTTAGTTTCGCTCATGTAGTGACATTTAATATGGATGAATACGTAGGATTAGCGGAATCACATCCAGAATCCTACCACTCTTTCATGCATCAGAATTTCTTCGATCATGTTGATATTCAACCGCAAAATATTAACTTACTGAATGGTAACACCGACGATCACGATGCAGAATGTGCTCGCTACGAAGCAAAGATAAAATCGTACGGTAAAATCCATTTATTTATGGGAGGTGTGGGGACAGATGGCCATATCGCATTCAATGAACCAGCTTCTTCACTTTCATCTCGCACTCGGATAAAAACACTGACAGAAGACACTCGAATTGCGAACTCTCGCTTTTTTGATGGTGACGTGGCCCAAGTGCCTAAATATGCGTTAACGATTGGTGTCGGAACGCTACTCGATGCGGAAGAAATTTTAACGCTGGTTATTGGTCATAATAAGGCGCTAGCACTGCAAGCGGCTGTAGAAGGTTCAGTTAACCATATGTGGACAGTTTCAGCCTTACAACTGCATCCTAAAGCTGTGATTATATGTGATGAACCAGCAACTCAAGAATTGAAAGTAAAAACCGTCAAGTATTTCTCAGAGCTAGAAGCAAACAACATTAAAGGCTATTAAGTGTCATTTAGTACCTTAATCATTGCATGATTGGGTATAAAAGCCTGCTTTCAATTGAGAGCAGGCTTTAACATTACTTGGCGCTATCGGCTTGCTGCTTATTTTTTACCACTTCATTTACGGCAGCCTGCTTTTCTGACGACACTTTAGCTTCTTTGAGATCAACCACTTGCTGTTCTGGCGTTGGGTGTGTCACACCGTTAAAGCGCCCACCGTGCTCAATACTCAAATCATCACTATAAATCGTGCCATTGACGTGGCCTTTACTCAAAATTTCGATTTTATCTGCATAACAAGTGCCATCGAATTGACCGTTGACTACGATATGTTCAGCGTATACTTCACCACTGACTTTACCACTCTCGCTGATTACCAAGGTCTTATCGATATGAAGCTGGCCATCTATTGAACCATCTACTTGGATATTGTTCTCTACTTTAAAGTGCCCTGTAATTGAACAACCTTCTGCGATGAGAGTTGTAATTGAGCGCTTACCCTTTGCTCTACCATGCTGACTAAAGATTCCCATCGGACACCTCGTATCTTAGTAAAAATTGTATCAAAGTCGTTTAATCCCCAATCAACAAAAGGTTTGGGGTCTAGAGATCGCCCAACAAAACGAATCTCATAATGTAGGTGTGGACCAGAAGTAAGCCCGGTATTGCCTGAGTAGCCAATGAGGTCACCTTTGTGGACAAAGTCACCCATTTTAGTACTGAATTTACTCATGTGAGAGTAGGAACTGGTAAAACCAAATGAGTGTTGAATACGAAGGTAATTACCTGAGTCTTGGTTACTTGGCCGAGTCACTTCTACCACTCCATCTGCTGGAGCATAAATTGGCGTACCAATATTGACCGCAAAATCCTGACCTCGGTGAAATTTCACCACACCTGTAACAGGATGAACTCGCTTACCATACCCTGATGAAATACGACCTTCTTTTACTGGTGCTCCACTTGGAATCTGCGATAGCATCACTTTACGCACAGAAGACGTGATTGCAGCTACATCCAATCGGGTTTCTAATGCCTCATCAGAATCATCAACCCCTAGCACTTTTTCTAAATCCCCCAAGCGATCAGAAACAGTTTGCATTCTTTCTTCACGTTCAAGCAGATCACCTTGTAAGTTATCTTTCAGCTCTTTTAATGACAGCACTTCTTCATTTAGTGACATCGATTGGTGTTCAAGTTGCTTTTGCTTTAGTTTCGCAAAATCGACTTCATGAACTAAATAATAGATAACACCAGCCGTGACCAAAATAGCCGTAAGAATCAAATAACCAAATCCACGAAGCACATGACGAACCCATTTCCCGACATGAAAATGTCGAGTACCGCTAACGGATGAAACTGAAATAATAACGTTTTCTTTCATGCACGATATGATATTCAAATAATCTATGTCAGGATTTTATCAGGGTTATGTCAACTTCCAAACTTTTTAATGTGACACTAATAACGAAGTTGACATATTTATTAATAGATTGAGACAAAAGGACTTTCACAAATAATTTGAGGCAAGCAAATACCTGAGATTCGGCTAATATACAGATAATTAAAAGAAATATTTAGTTACAAATTTAAATACAGAACATCATATTTATTGTGTTTTTTTATCAGGGTTATTTTGGCAATACCTATAAGGAATTATATTTATACCCAAGTAACCTCAAGATGCTGTTTCAGCGAGAATGTATTAGCTGTTAGGCAAGGCACTGATTTGAAGACATAGTCATTCTACGTAGAAAATCAGTAACACAGCCTAGGAGCGAATAAAACTCGCCCTTCGGGAGCTCATCAACAAACCTATTTCTTCGCCCAATCACGTTAAAAGGGAATGACCATTCCTGCCGNTAGGCAAGGCACTGATTTGAAGACATAGTCATTCTACGTAGAAAATCAGTAACACAGCCTAGGAGCGAATAAAACTCGCCCTTCGGGAGCTCATCAACAAACCTATTTCTTCGCCCAATCACGTTAAAAGGGAATGACCATTCCTGCCGTGATTGAGATTGACCTAGGCTCGTTGATGAAGCTCTGAATCCTGCATCTTGAGGTCATTTGGGTATAGCTATGAACATCACTCTGTTGAACTGCGAGCGACGGGTTTTTATATCTTCATCTTATCCACTGAAAGAGTCCTTACCTCAGGCTTTAGAATATTCATTATAAAATTGGCAGGTGACTCGATATATGATTCGTTTAACTGCAGAATAAAACAAAGTAACGATGAGAGCGAAGTGCATAACTGTTTTGTTCAGGCATCTACATTTATCGTGCATGCTGATAAATCACGAGACGAAATGAAGCGTTTAATGCAAAAAACAGAAAAATAATAAATAGAGAACCAGACATCAAAAATAACCATTCATTTGAATCAACTACAGTCTGATAGATAAACATAACAAGACATAAGCCACTCATGAATAATAGCATAAGTGCTCGTTCTAACTCTTTAACGTACTTTCTCTTCATTTTAAAACAGACAAACATTAATGATAATTATTATCATTAATGTACTCCATATTTTCATGATCTGTCCAGTCCTTATCATTTGAAAGTACTTTATATTTATCACGTAGACATTCATTAAGCGCAAAGAACACCCCATTACATGAGTTCTCGGCATGCATCATACTTTACTAAATCCTTTCATTATACGTTGAGTTTTTCCTTTCCCGATTATGCAACACGACGTAATATATATACCATTGGTATAACAAATTAGTACTCTATATTATGGAATCGAATTACAAGCTATATCAGCAAATAGCCAATCGCTTTAAAGAACAAATGGGTAACGGCCGTTACAAAGTGGGAGATATGCTACCAGCAGAAAGAATTTTGGCTGAACAGCTTGAAGTCAGTCGTACTGTCATCCGTGAAGCGATGATCATGCTTGAAGTCGAAGGATTTATTGAAGTACGTAAGGGTTCTGGTATCCGTGTTGTGAGTATTGAAGGAAATAGAACCACAATTTCTGAATCAACCTCATCCCAATTTGCTAATAGTAATTATGGCCCGTTCGAACTACTTCAAGCACGACAATTGTTTGAGAGCAATATTGCTGAATTTGCGGCAATGCAAGCCACCAAACAAGATTTAGTGGCGCTAATGAAGATTCAAGAACAGGCAAAAAATGACGAGTACAGTCGTGACTCTCATTGGGATAGTGAGTTTCATATTCAGCTTGCACGGTGTACACAAAATTCGGCTATCGTTGATGTCGCTGAAACGCTTTGTCGACACCGAGAAGACAACCCTTATTGGAAAAAGCTTCATGAGCATATTCATGATGACCAAATACGTAACTGGTATCACGAACATGAGCATATTGTTAAAGCACTTATTCAACGCGACGGTAAAGCTGCAAAACAAGCGGTTTGGCAACATATCGAAAATACAAAACAAATGCTATTTGACGCTTCAAGTGATGACTATGACCGCTTTCTTTTTGCCGAAAATCCTTTAACTGACTTTTCTCAATAAAAACGATCGAACAGCTTAATCAAACATTAAAAAGCAGAGCCAGTCTAAAAGCTCTGCTAATACGTATCCCCAAAATGATGTTTATAATGTCACACCGCTTTTAAACACTGCGATTTCGCGAAAATCGTTATATTCATTACATGTCTGTTGACCGCTAACCACTAAAGCAATGTTATCAATCAACGCTTCCAACATATCCTCCATAGTGCTGCCTTCGACAAGCTGACCAGCATTAAAATCAATCCAATGAGGTTTTCTTTGAGCAAGGCTAGTATTCGTCGC
This sequence comes from Vibrio eleionomae, assembly GCF_009874545.1. NCBI lineage: Bacteria > Pseudomonadati > Pseudomonadota > Gammaproteobacteria > Vibrionales > Vibrionaceae > Vibrio > Vibrio eleionomae. Next base: position 80,841 of record NZ_WEKT01000010.1, read on the forward strand.
CACTTTAAACGTAGGCACAGGTCCTCCATAAGGTGTCCCCCGCCCAGTGGTGAATAACACGATATGGCATCCCGCCATTGCAAGTGCTGATGTCGCCACTGCATCATTTCCTGGGGCACTTAATAATGAGAGCCCAGTTCGAGTTAAACGTTCACCATACTGAAGCACGTTACACACAGGGCTATGACCAGATTTTTGGGTGCAACCAAGTGATTTTTCTTCGAGTGTCGAAATTCCCCCCTCTTTGTTACCTGGCGATGGATTTTCGTAAATAGGCTGGTTATGATCGATAAAATACTGTTTGAAGTTATTAATCATTTGCACCGTTTGCTCAAAGATCTTTTGATTTTCACAACGAGCCATCAATAAGTGCTCAGCGCCGAACATCTCTGGCACTTCTGTCAGCACTGATGTGCCACCATGAGAAATCACATAATCAGAGAAACGACCGAGCAGCGGATTGGCCGTAATCCCCGAAAAGCCATCAGAACCACCGCATTCAAGACCAAATCGTACCTCACTGAGCATCCCAGCTGAACGTTGGTCTTGTTGCATCACTTCTGCCAGTTCACGTAACTGTTGAACGCCAAATGCCACTTCATCATCATGATGTTGACACGTCATAAACCGAACACGTTGCGGGGCAAAGTCACCTAACGTCTCTTTAAACGTTGTAATTTGATTATTCTCACAGCCCAACCCAATCACAAGAACCCCACCTGCATTGGGGTGCTTCACTAAATTTTGTAATAACGTCCTCGTATTTAAGTGATCTTGTCCAAGTTGAGAGCAGCCAAACTGATGGGTAAAAACATGCACTCCATCGATAGAGCCGTTTGGTAACTCACGTTCTATTTGGCGTTTCATTTGCTGAGCAAGAGCATTAACACACCCAACCGTTGGGATAATCCACAATTCATTGCGTATTCCTACGTCTCCATTACCTCTTCGGTACAACTGAACATGGCGATCCATCACCTGCACATGTTCAGAAAAAAATGCAGGGGCATACTGATAGTCACTCACTGAACTCAAATTGGTTTTTATATTGGTATGATCAACATGTTGACCCTGCTCTATCGCCTGTATTGCATGGCCTATAGGCGCACCATACTTAATAATCTCATCGCCTATAGCAAGAGCATGGAGTGCGATTTTATGTGCTTGAGGAATATCTTGTTCAATAACAAAATGTGTATCGGCAAAGGTCAGTTCTTCACCTTGATGTAGTGGCGCTAGCGTAACCAGAACGTTATCATTGGGATGAATTTGTAGTAAGCGATTCACTATGTTCTCCTTGCTTCAGGAAGACACGTTATACCGATCAGGGCAACCCCTTTCTCGTTTGCCATGTTCGGTATAAGTGCTTAAAAATTTAGGTGATAGTGAAAGCTAAACACCAAAGTAATCTTTAGCATTGTTGTAGCAGATACCCCGCACCATTTGGCTCAACAGAGTAAAATCATAGGGAGCTTCCCCGTGCTCGACCCAAGAGGCAATCATCTGACATAAAATGCGACGAAAGTATTCGTGACGCGTGTAAGACATAAAACTGCGACTGTCGGTCAACATACCAACAAATCGACTCAGCAGACCTAATTGTGCTAATTGGGTCATTTGGCGCACCATTCCATCTTTTTGATCGTTAAACCACCAGCCAGCGCCAAATTGAATTTTTCCAGGGATATTTCCCCCTTGGAAGTTGCCGCACATAGTGCCAAGCACTTCGTTATCTCTTGGGTTTAGGCAATACAAAATGGTCTTAGGTAAAGCCTCTTCTTTATCCAAAGCATCCAGTAATTTTGCAAGCGGTGCAGCCACTAAATCATCATTGATCGAATCAAACCCCGTATCTGGGCCCAAGATATTAAACATACGCGTATTGGCATTACGTAACGCGCCAATATGGTACTGCTGTACCCAATTTCGCTTAGCGTACTCTTTGCCTAAATACACCAAAATAGCTGTCTTAAACTGAGCGGCCTGATACGGTGAGACTTCTTTACCAGCAAGGCGCTGCGTCAAAATGGCGTCCAATTCTTGTTCTGATGCTTCTTCATAGACGACCGTATCTAACGCGTGATCCGCAACGCAGCAACCGTGGGCTTGGAAATGGTCAAGACGTTTCCCCAAAGCAGTACAAACATCAGTAAAGGAATGAATAGAGACATCTGCTGCAGCTTCAAGTTTATGGATATAATCATTGAATCCCACTAAATGAATATTAAATGCCTTATCAGGTCTCCAACTCGGTAGCATACGAATAGAAAAACTCGGGTCTTCCGCCACCTGTTTATGTGCATCAAGACTATCAATAGGATCATCGGTTGTTCCTACCATCTCAACATTCATTTTTTCCATAATCCGCCGTGCTCTGAAATCATCAGTCGCCAACATTTCATTACACTGCTGCCAAATATGCTCAGCACTGTCTGCATTTACAATAACGTGCTCTAAGCCAAATGGGCGTCTTAACTCTAGGTGACTCCAATGATAGATAGGATTACCAATGGTAAAAGGAACCGTCGCAGCAAACGCTAGGAATTTTTCTTTATCGCTCGCATCCCCAGTACAAAAACGTTCATCAACACCATTACTGCGCATAGCGCGCCATTTATAGTGATCGCCACGTAACCAGATATCGGTCAGATTAGTGAATTGATAATTGTCAGCGACTTGGTATGGCGGCAGATGGCAATGATAATCAATGATTGGTAAATCTGCCGCAACATCATGATACAGGCGACGAGCAAGTTCAGAATGGAGCATGAAATCTTCAGATAGAAAAGTAGTCATGATTTATAAACCTAATTTGTTATACCAATTATATATACGTGTCATACTTATAACTTAAATCTAAAGAGATGAAATTCTGAGATCCAACCGTCAAATTGAGAGACAGAGTTTATATAGCGTCATTTCTCGCCACTTTTATTGTCATTTTGCTATAAAGTTCAAAATTTGAAACACCATTTCATTAAATGGTCTATTTTTTGATCGTTTCCTCATTTCCAGTGTCATACCAAATATAATCTAACAGACCATAAAGTATACCAGTTAGAGATACTGAGTTTATTGTTCCAATTGCAGTCGAGCTTGATTTCGGCAGTGCCAAGAAACAAGCAGTCAGGGCAGAAAGAACAACAACCCATTTTCATTACACAAGAGATGAAAGGTATGTTTATCCAAGCAATGAATCATTTGATAACTCGAATCCTACAATTCGTATTAACTGCTTTTATGGTCATTATGATTACAGCAGTTGTCTGGCAAGTATTTACCCGCTTTGTATTACAAGATCCGTCCAGTTTTACTGACGAGTTATCTCGTTATTTACTTATTTGGATTGGTATTTTAGGAGGGGCTTATACCTATGTGATTAAGCGTCACTTAGCGCTCGAATTACTCGCATCTCGGCTCACAGAACGAGGCCAAAGAGGATTGAGTATTTTTATCAATCTGATCATTTTTGCCTTTTCGGCTATTGCCTTTATTTATGGTGGATATGAGCTCGTTCATAGCACCTTAATTCACGGACAAACCTCCCCTGGTATTGCGATTGGTAGTCACCACCTATTAATTGGTTACGTCTATCTAGTTGTACCGATTTCTGGCTTGCTTATCTGTTATTTTGGTCTGGCTGATATCGCTAGCGCTTGGTTTGAACTCGCTCATAAATCCGGTCACGTATCAGTAGAAGGACAATTATAATGACCTTACTTGATCTGCTTTTTTCTCAGCATTTTTTGATGAATGCGCCCGATGCTTTTTTCGACTTTTTTCCTGTCATTGTCTTATTCTGCGTATTAGGTGTGTTACTGCTTGTTGGTGTACCGATTGCCTTTTCAATCGGTATTGCCGCCATGCTCACTGTCTTTATCGATTTTCCTTTCGATAAAGCCATGATTTTAGTATCCCAAAAGCTAGCTAATGGCTTGGATAACTTTGGCTTATTAGCGCTGCCGTTCTTTATCGTTGCTGGTAACTTGATGAATCGAGGGGGGTTAGCGACACGTTTAATCAACTTTGCGATGCTGTTCGGTGGACGGCTGCCTGGTTCACTCGCACATGTAAACGTGATTGCCAACATGCTATTTGGTTCTTTATCCGGCTCTGCCACTGCTTCAGCAGCCGCTGTCGGCGGCATCATGAAACCACTGCAGGAAAAGCAGCACTATCCCATTGATTTTTCGACCGCTGTCAACGTAGCTTCATGTCCATCCGGTTTATTGATTCCCCCCTCCAACATCTTGATCTTATTTGCCTTAGTCAGTAGTACTTCAGTGCAATACCTGTTCATTGCCGGTTACATTCCCGGTATTTTAATGGGTCTAGGCGTAATGGTGGGGATCTTTCTACTCGGTAAACGCAACCATATTCCACAACAAAAAATTGTCTTTAAAGAGAAAGCAACCAAAGTCGTTTTAGATGCAATTCCAAGTTTAACCCTGGTCGTGATTATCATGGGCGGTATCTTGGCGGGGATTTTTACTGCCACTGAAGCTTCAGCGATTGCCGTTGTTTACGCACTGGTGTTAGGGATTGCTTACCGCGAACTCAAAATGAAAGACATGTTCCCAGTGCTAATCGAAAGCGTTGTTACCACATCGATTGTTCTACTCATGGTTGCCACTTCTTCAGCGATGTCTTGGGCAATGGCCAACGCGGATATTCCGAACTTTATCGCCGATTTCGTGATGCAAACGTCGACTAATCCGATCGTTGTCGTGTTGCTAATGAATGTGATTTTGCTGGTCATTGGCACCTTTATGGACATGACGCCTGCGGTACTTATTTTTACCCCCATATTTCTGCCCATCGCGACTCAATTAGGTATCGACCCGATTCACTTCGGCATCATCTTAGTGTTTAACCTTTGTATTGGTATCTGTACTCCACCAGTAGGCACAGCACTTTTTGTCGGCTGCAGTGTATCAGACACCAAATTAGGTCAAGTCGTCCCTAAGTTAATTCCACTGTTTGCCATTATGGTGATTACGCTAGGCATCATCACTTTATTCCCATCTTTATCGCTTTGGTTACCAACCTTAGCCGGATATCAACATTAACGATAACAATAGGACCCTGCCATGAAACGTCTGAATTCTGTTGTGCTAACCTGCGCTATCTCAGCGTTAGCCGCTCTAAACATCAATGCCGCGCAAGCTCGAACCCTAAAATTGGCCCACGAATTGCCGACAGAACACCCTGTGCATGCCTCATTAACCTGGTTTGCTGACCAAGTTAAAGCACGCGCTCATATTCGCGTAAAAGTTTACCCTAACGGCACGCTAGGTAATGAAACGGGCTTATTACAGATGGTGCAAAACGGCACAATCGCTTTTACTAAAGTCAGCGCAGCACCACTCAACTCTTTTGCGTCAGATTATAAGTTGCTCTCACTGCCTTATTTGTATCGTAGCGACGCTCAATACCACAAAGTACTCGAAGGTCCGATTGGTCAAAAAATTCTCGCCTCATCTCGAGATTCTGGATTTATTGGACTGGCATTCTTAGATGCCGGCTCGCGCAGCTTTTATACCTCAAAGCCAATTCGAACTCCTGACGATCTAAAGGGATTAAAAATTCGCGTACAAAACTCTTCCGTTTCGATTGATACCATCAAAGCACTTGGCGCAACGCCGGTTCCTCTACCTTACGGCGAACTCTATTCCGCCATGCAACAAGGCGTTGTCGATGGTGCTGAAAATAATATCCCGTCTTACTACTCTTCTCGCCACTATGAAGTAGAGAAAGTTTATTCCTACGACAAACATACCGAGGTACCTGATGTTTTAGTGGTCTCCACCAGTATTTGGGATTCATTGACTGATGAGCAACGCAAAATCATCCGCGAAGTCGCAAAAGAAACCGTGAAACAGCAAGAAACCAACTGGAATAACTACGTTAGCAAATCGAAAAAAGCGCTAGAAGCGGACAACATTACGTTTGTGCAAAGTGATGTGGCTAAATTCCAAGCCGCCGTAAAACCGGTTTATGACAAGTTCCGCAAAGAAAATCCTGATTTAGTCGGTATGTTAGACGAAATACAAGCCCAATAATGGCAGTAAGCACTGGTATTTAATCAATACCAGTGCACTCTTTATCACGCCGCAATAACGGCCGTTCAAACCAAATAGAGTCTTATTATGAATTTATCTCTTTCTACTCTTACCAGTGCGAATACTCCCTTAACACTCAATCACTCTGCGGCACAAGTCGGGATTGTCCACTTAGGGTTTGGCGCATTCCATCGTGCTCACCAAGCATTAATTACCGACACTTATATGCAAGAATTTGGCGGTAATTGGAAAATTGTAGGGGTGACATGGGGAAGCAGCGATTTACCACAAAAAATGGCACAGCAAGATAATCTCTACACTGTCGGCGTGGGGTATAACGACACGCTCAATGTGCAGCTTATCAGCGCCATTGAGGAAATTTTAACTAGCACCCAAACCGATCAAGTTTTTGCTTACATGTGCAGCCCTGACGTAAAAATCGTCTCTCTTACTATCACAGAAAAAGGCTATTGCCATCACCCAGCGACAGGCGATCTCGATCTTAATCATCCGTTTATCCAACATGATTTAGCCGATCCAACCCATCCTCAATCAGCGGTGGGTTTTCTCGTTGAGGCTCTTAATATTCGTCGTCAAAAAGACATTGCACCATTCACCCCACTAACCTGTGATAACTTACCTGAAAATGGTCATGTACTCGAAAAAGTAGTCCTGCAATTTGCTCAAGCTCGGGATCCAGAACTGCATCAATGGATTAAAAATCATATTCAATTTCCTTGTACTATGGTCGATCGCATTGTGCCGCGTACCACAGAAAATGATATTAACCGAGTCGAGCAAGTTTTAGGATTGAGAGATGAAGCCTGTGTCGTCACCGAACCTTTCTTACAGTGGGTAGTGGAAGATAAATTCGTCAATGACCGCCCATTGTGGGAAAACACTTCGATTGCCAATATTGAAGTCACAGATAACGTGCTCCCATTCGAAGAAATGAAATTACGCCTGTTGAATGGCACCCACTCATCCATGGCTTATCTAGGCTACCTTTCTGGCTATCAAACCATTGCCGAAACCATTCGCGATCCTAAATTCAAATATTTCATTCGTCGTATGATGGATGACACCATCACCCCAGCAGTGCATATTCAGGGCGTTGATCTCGATGATTACAAATCACAACTCATTGAACGTTATGAAAATACCGCACTGCAGCACCGCACTTGGCAAATTGCAATGGACGGTTCACAAAAAGTACCACAACGCTTCCTACAAACAATGCGCTATGGTCTAGATCATCACGTTGATCTCTCACCACTGTATTTGGCTCTTGCAGGTTGGATCCGTTATGTCAGTGGGATCGACGAACAACATCAAGCGATTGACGTACAAGATCCTTTACGCGATGAGTTTGCTGCTATTTGGGAACAACATAAAGATCAACCTCAAGCGATCGTCAACGCTTTCGTGCATCTGGACAGTGTTTTCTCCCCTGAATTTGCTCGTGACAATACATTTATTGAATCACTCACCGGAGCATTAGAAACCATTATGACCTTGGGTTCTAAACAAGCTGTATATCAATGGGTTAGTACTCACAAGAACTAAAAACTAGGAAGCATGATCATGAGAATGACATTTCGTTGGTATGGTGAGGGAAATGACAAGATTAGCCTTGCCCAAATCCGACAGATTCCGGGCGTTGATGGTATCGTTTGGTCGCTGCACGATATGCCAGCGGGTGAGCTTTGGAGCGAAGAACGCATCACTAAAGAAGTCGCAACCATACGCCAAGCGGGGTTTCATGCTGATGTCGTTGAAAGTGTTAATGTCCATGAAGATATAAAGCTTGGACTTCCAACTCGCGACGTCTACATTGACAATTATAAAGAAACACTCAGAAGGTTAGCTAAAGCGGGTGTGAAAGTGGTTTGCTATAACTTTATGCCCGTATTTGATTGGACTCGAACCGAACTTTACCACCCTCTTAAGGATGGCTCTAACGCTCTGTTCTTTGAACAAAGCCGTATTCAAAATATTGATCCCATGGAGCTAATAAAAACATTATCACAAAATGTGGATGTGACTATGCCAGGCTGGGAACCTGAGCGATTAGCTAAACTGGAACACACGTTTGTTCAGTACCAAGGTTTCACCAGCGAACAGCTTTGGTCCAATCTACAGTATTTTCTTGAGCAAGTGATCCCGGTTTGTGAGCAGTACGATATTAAACTTGGTATCCACCCTGATGATCCTGCGTTTGCTATTTTTGGCCTGCCACGAATCATTACCAATTTAACTAATATCAAACGATTACTAAGCCTAGTCGATAGCCCCTATAACGGGTTAAGTATATGTACCGGTTCTCTAGGCTCAATCAATAACGATATTCCCGCTATCATTGACCAATGCTTTAGCCGTATACACTTTATGCATGTGCGTAACGTTAAACGATTTGCTAATGGTGATTTTATCGAGACCTCACATCGAGCCTGTGATGGTTCGGTCGATACGGTTAAGGTAATCAAGACCCTGCATAAACATGGGTATACAGGTTACCTGAGACCGGATCATGGACGTCATTTATGGGGAGAAGAAGAATGGGCCAGACCCGGCTATGGTTTGTATGATCGGGCGCTTGGCATCATGTATATTCTTGGTGTGTGGGATAGTTTAGAGAGTTAACGACAACAAAAAAAGAGAAGTGTGAACTTCTCTTTTTTATCGCTATAGAATCCCGAGCCCCTTTGCGATGGCGGTTGCTCCACTAATAAAACAGAGTGCGAGAGCAAACTTGCGGATGGTTTCTTTAGGCCAATTTTTTGTTAACTTAATCGCCGCCAAATACCCAAGCACTACAGCTGGCATCAGCGGTAAAGAGATCAATAAATGGTGCCACGTTAAAAATCCTGCACATAATTGAACAATAAGGGACATGATAGAACTGAACACAAAAAAGGCAGCTAGGTTGCCACGTAATTTATTCGCTTCTTGATGTTGCAGCAACAACGCCATAGGAGGGCCACCAATCGCACTACTGGTACCAAAGAAACCAGAAAAGAATCCCGCAATACACATGCGCTTGGGCGTTAGTTCAATGCGAAAAGGCAACAAGCTCACCAATACCGCCATCATAACCAGTAGTCCTAACCAAAGTTCTAGAACCTTAGCAGATACCCACACAAGTAAAACTCCGCCAGCGACAGACCCAGGAGCACGACCAATCAATGCCATCTTAAGCCCACCAATGGAAATATTATGCCTTAACTTCATGGCGTTAAGGAATGAAAGGACTAAAGCACTTAACGTCACAGGAGCGGGAACATAATCAGGAGAAAGAGCAAACAAAAGTGGAGCAGCCACCACAGCTAATCCAAAACCAATCGCAGTCTGAACAAAAGAACCGATAAAAATTAGCACCATCGAAATCACAATGGGGCTAGAAAAATAATCCATTATTTGACCTTTAACTATAAAGAGAAAAGAGATGAAGTTGATTAGTGAACTTTGGTCTAAAAATGTCACGCACTCATACTGTTGAGGAGTGTATCATAGTCAACGCAAGCATTGAGCCCCGTTGGATCAAACGCTTATTACATAAATTAAAAAAAGTGTGTTGTTTCGTTAAGCCTTTCTCTTTTCATGACCGAAAAGCAATCACTTTCCCCTCTTTACCTCCCCCAATTTCAACAACAAATCTCAAATAAATCAGCAATAACCTGTTCATCATAGGGTGACTTCATAGGCCATTAATACACATAGTATTGAGTTTTAACATAATAATTGTAACCCTCTCTTTTCTGTAATAAATTTGTAAATAAGCGACTTGTTATATCCTAATTGCATAATCATGCAGTACGTCGCTTTTCCTATCCCCATTAATCTCATATTTGTATACCAATCGATAATACCTATTTTCACTACGTGCATAATTCGTACTAGAAATATTCGGTTACTTACAATATCCAACCCTCTAATTTCAGACGCATTTTATTTTAAAAATTGGATAAACGCATAAGCGTTACGTTTCTCAAAAGTGAGAAATTAAACATAAGGAATAATAAGGTATTTTTATTCCATTTTGCTATATGAAGTTTATTAATCTCATTTAATTAAAAATACATAAGTAAACACTAATGATACTTAACATATTATTATCTGCTGATTCTATTTTTTATTTATTTTATAAAAAAAGTTTACCCCTTCTAAAAAACGCAAACATCGACTAGATCTAATAATAAATTTTACTACTACATATCAAACACTTACAAAAACACTTCAATCACTAATGAATATCTATATTCGTGATAAGCAAAAGAAAAATGATTTTGGGCAAAACTTGAAAAAGTACGAAATGCATTTCATAGTTTTGAGAGTGCGCTCATGATTCGAATCAAAACTAGCTTCTAGTATTAAGAACGTAACTAAAGAAATTTAATTTTAAAGTAGATGTGCAAATTTAAATAAATCCAAAACGTTATATTTAAAATTGTCATTTTTGAATGAAAGATATTAGAACGTCATATCTTAAAGATAATATTTTGTTAGGTAGCGAAATCAATCGCCATCTGCTAGCGATAGTCTTTGAGATGACAGCCAATACCGGACACTTTTGAATGGAGTCTTTTATGAAAAAGGTCGCTTTGATCACAGGGGCTACTGGCGGAATCGGTTCTGCCATTTCTTCACAACTGATTAACGATGGTTTTAAAGTCATCGCAACATACATCAAACCTATGTACGACCACTCAGTTGAATGGGTGAAAGAAAAAGGCTTCTCAGACGATCAAATTCGTTTACTAGAACTCGATGTGACTAAAGTCGATGAGTGCCAAGCCACCTTGACTAAACTGCTTGAGGAAGAAGGGAGCGTCGATGTTCTCGTTAACACTGCGGGTATCACCCGAGATGCACAATTTAAAAAAATGACTGCCGATGATTGGCAAGCCGTTATCAACACAAACCTAAACAGCGTGTTTAATGTGACTCACCCTATTTTCCCTTCAATGCTGGAAAAGAAATCAGGTCGAATTGTTAACATCACGTCAGTGAATGGTATCAAAGGCCAATTTGGTCAAACCAACTACTCAGCAGCTAAAGCGGGCATGATTGGTTTTACCAAAGCATTGGCTCTTGAGGGTGCAAAATATGGTGTCACTGTCAACGCAGTTGCACCTGGTTACACAGCAACCCCTATGGTTGCCAAAATGCGTGAAGACGTACTGGATGCAATCAAAGCTGAAATCCCAATGAAACGTCTTGCTACTCCAGAAGATATCGCTAATGCCGTCGCTTATTTAGTCAGCGATGCTGGTGCCTATATCACCGGTGAGACTTTGTCTGTCAACGGTGGTTTGTACATGCACTAGGGGAATATCTGGATGGAAAAAGTATTTATCGTAGCAGCGAAACGTACAGCTCTAGGGTCATTTGGCGGAGCGTTGAAGAATACACCCGCAGGTGAACTTGGTGCAGTCGCGGTTAAAGCGGCACTCGAAGCATCAGGTGTCGCCGCCGACAACGTTGATGAAGTGATTATTGGTAACGTAGTGGGTGCAGGCCAAGGTATGAATGTGGGACGCCAAGCATCCATTTATGCAGGTATTCCAGTTTCTGTTCCTGCTTATAGCGTCAATATGGTGTGTGGCAGTGGGATGAAAACCGTAATGGATGGCATCTCTCATATCAAAGCTGGCGATGCTAACGTGGTTATCGCAGGTGGCGTAGAAGTCATGTCTGCTATTCCTTACGCGATTTCTGGAAGCATTCGTAATGGCCACAAAATGGGGCATACCCAACTGACAGACCTAATGATTAACGATGGTTTGACTGATGTTTTCAACCAATATCATATGGGCGTCACCGCAGAAAACGTTGCCAAAGAAGTAGGGTTAACTCGTCAAGAGCAAGATGAATTTGCAGCATGGAGTCAAAACAAAGCCGTCGCCGCTATTGAAGCAGGCAAGTTCAAAGATGAAATTGTACCTGTTGAAGTCAAAGTTCGCCGCGACACCGTGATATTTGACACAGACGAATACCCTAAACCAAACACCACCGAAGAAACACTCGCAAGACTGCGTCCTGCCTTTGATAAAGAAGGTACGGTTACCGCAGGGAATGCGTCTGGTATCAACGATGGTGCAAGTGCCGTTGTACTTGCTTCTGAGCAAGCCGTAAAAGAATACAAATTGAAGCCATTGGCTGAAGTTGTCGGCTACGCTCAAGATGGCGTTGACCCTAAAGTCATGGGGTTAGGGCCTGTTGGAGCAGTCACAAAAGCGCTTAAAAAAGCACAATTAACAATTAAGGACATCGATCTTTTTGAACTGAATGAAGCGTTTGCAGCACAAGCATTAGGCGTTATCAAACAGCTTTCAAAAATTCATGAAGTCGACCCTAAAACCATTCTCGATAAATCCAACGTGAATGGAGGAGCCATTGCATTAGGTCATCCTCTGGGAGCATCGGGAAACCGAATTCTTGTGAGTTTGATTTACGAGATGCATAAGCGCTCAAATCAATATGGTGTGGCTTCACTGTGTGTCGGAGGCGGTATGGGCACAGCAGTGGTAGTCAAAGCAATTTAAACGTTAACGGATTAAATATTATTCACTATCAGGAGAATATCCATGTACACCGAATTTTTTAAAACATTTACTGATCAAGCAGAAAAAAGTTTCGAACCTTACACCAAATTCAATAAATTGATGGCTAAAAACGTTGAAACTTTGACTGAAATGCAACTGAAAGCTATTCAAACCTATAGCCAAATGGGCCTTGACCAAGTAAAAGCAGCCAGCGAAATTACTGACGTCACTTCATTGACTAAATTCAACAGCGAACAACTTGCCGTTTTCTCAAAATTATCCGAACAACTTGTTGCTGATAGCAATAAAATTCAAGCTATTGCTAAAGAATTCAAAGATGATTTTGACAGCTTGACTACTGAAAATCTGAAAACCGTAACTCCAAACGCTCAGTAAGGATATTTAGTTACAACGCTGCCTCGCTTCACCGCGCGGCAGCGTGGTTTCCGATCACAGGAGTCTCAAAATGTATCAAAACTTCTTTTCAGACTACCTTGTAAAACTCCAAGAAGCCAATGTGCATTGGTGGAAAAATGTTGAAGCAAACAAGGAAGTTCTTAGTTCTCCAGTCAACAAAGCATTACAAGAAGTGAATTTTGATGATACAGCGAAACTACTAGAACAAGCGGCTAATCAACCTCAAGCGATGATCAAACTGCAGACCCAATGGTGGGAAAAGCAGTTAGAAATCTGGCAAAACGTATTCTTTAACCCATCACAACCTAGCATTGTTGATGCGGATCGAGGGGATAAACGTTTTTCTGGTGAAGCTTGGGATGCTGATGTGGTTTCTAATTTTATTAAACAATCTTATTTGCTGTTTAGTAAAACGTATTTAGAAACGATTGAGTCGATTGAAGGCGTTGATGATAAAACAAAAGAACGTTTAATGTTCTTTTCTCGTCAAACCATCAATGCGCTTTCGCCATCAAACTTTATTTCAACTAACCCTGAATTACGTAAGCTAACCATTGAAAAAAATGGCGCTAATTTGATCGCAGGATTAGAGCAGTTGCAAGAAGATGTAGAATCTAGCGCTGAAATCCTAAAAATTCGTATGACGAACAAAAAGGCTTTCCGTGTTGGTGAAGACATTGCAACTACACCTGGTGATGTGGTGTATAAAAATGATCTGTTTGAACTCATCCAATACAAACCGATGACCAAGCAGGTAAATGCGACACCACTACTGATCGTTCCTCCATACATCAATAAATACTATATCCTTGATTTACGCACCAAAAACTCTATGGTGAAATGGTTGCTAGAACAAGGTCATACCGTATTTTTGATGTCTTGGCGTAACCCTGGTTACGAACAACGTAAAGTTGAATTCGGTGATTATATTACTGACGGTGTCGTCAAAGCGGTTACTGCAATTGAAGAAATCACAGGCCAAGAACAAATTAATGCAGCAGGTTACTGTATTGGTGGTACTGTTTTGGCATGTACCGTTGCTTATTACGCAGCAAAACGCATGAAAAAACGCATTAAGTCAGCGACTTTCTTCACAACTCTACTCGACTTCTCTCGCCCTGGGGATATTGGCGTTTATATTAACGACCCAATTATCAGTGCGGTGGAAATCCAAAACCAAGTTCGTGGTTATATGGATGGACGTATGATGAACGTTACCTTTAGCTTGCTAAGGGAAAATTCATTGTATTGGAATTACTACGTCGAACATTACCTGAAAGGGAATAATCCTGTCGACTTCGACCTACTTTACTGGAACAGTGACGGTACTAACCTAAGTGCTGAAACCAGTAACTTCATGCTGCGTGAACTCTATTTGAATAACAAATTGATTCAAGATAAAGGTGTGAAAATCGGTGGAGTCTGGATCGACCTACGTAAGATCAACATCCCAACCTACTTCGTTTCAACCAAAGAAGACCATATTGCTCTGTGGCAAGGTACTTACAATGGTGCATTGCATGTCGGTGGTAAGAAAACGTTCGTACTTGGTGAGTCTGGTCATATTGCTGGGATCATTAATCACCCAGATAAGAACAAATATGGCTTCTACATCAATGATAATCTGACTGAAAACCCTGAAGAATGGTTATCAGCAGCATCGCATACTGATGGTTCTTGGTGGACGCACTGGAATCAGTGGTTGGGTCAATTCAACCCTGAAGAAAAAGTTGCGCCTTATAACCAAGGTTCTGAACAACATCCTGTTATTACAGCCGCTCCAGGCGAGTATGTAAAGATTGTGCTTCCAGTCGATCAGTCTGAAGCATAGTGTGTCAATTGAGCGACTCAGTGAGTCGCTCTCTTTTTATCTCACGCTGTTTACAGTGTAAATGCCACGTTCATCCGTTCTCAAATTATTCATCAATGAACAGTGGTACAAAACAGTGATTCGCTACATCAATTAACCCTTTATCTGACAATTTTGCTTTAGGAATCACAGGTAAGGCCATCGTAGAGATCCGCATCGTCGGATTTGGCGCTTCTGTTAATCCCTGAAAACGCAATACGGCTTTCATTTGCTCACTTTGCTGCGCTACAACCTCACACGGTTCAAGCGACATAAGCCCGGCCACTTGCAACGGAATATTAGCGCTTACTTCACCATTAGCGCAGCTTGCGATTCCCCCGCGCTGCTCGATCACTTGCTGAATCGCAACCAACGCATTAGCAGGGGTGTCGAAAATTGCCGTCAAATTGTGACTGTCATGCGAGACGGTTGATGCTATCGCCCCCTCACGAAGCCCAAAACCACTCACTACGGCTAATGTCCTCTGATCAAATAAACCATAACGGTTTTGTACCAAAGCAAACATATGGCCTTCAGGCAGCTGTAATTTGCCATCTTTCACGGTGATATCTGTCGGTCGCCATTCCGTTAATGACCCATTAGGGCGTAAATAGTGCATGACATTGACGTTCACCGTCCCATTTTGCAAAGGTGCAGTAATTGTTAGGTCTGACTCACTTAGTAATGGGATGTTATCGACGGTATTGAGCGCCTCAACAGGGCTCATTTTGCTTGCAAACGGTGTGACTAATTGATTATCGCGAGCAACAATCTGCCCATGACTGATCACCAATGATGGCCTTGGTTCGGTCAATGATTCAATAAATTGAACATCCGCAACATATCCCGGCGCGACGGCACCGAGGTTACGAACCCCCAAATCTCGCGCAGTATGTAAGGTGGCGCAACGAATGGCGGTTATCGGATCTAGCCCAGCATCAATCGCCGTTTTTACCACATAGTTCATATGACCACTTTCAAGGATATCCGACGCTTCGCGATCGTCCGTACATAAACACAATAAGTCGTGATAGCGAAAGTCTTTTACAGCCTCGACAATATCACGCACATTTTGCGAGGCAGAACTTTCACGCGCATCTACGTACATACCAAGTCGCATTTTATCTTTTGCTTCTTGACCGCTACGGCTTTCGTGATCGTTGGTTGGGCCGCTACATAAATAAGCATTTAAGCGGCGACCAAACATTCCTGGAGCATGGCCTTGAATATACTGATGCTGTTGATTGGCTTGTTTAAGAATATCGACCATACGCGCATCGTTATTTAGCACGCCATGGAAGTCCATCACTTCACCAATACCAAAAATACCCTCTGCTTCAGTCAGCTGCTGGATATCCGTTGCGTAAAAGTCTGCCCCCGATGATTCCATTCCCGGCAAAGCAGGCACACAAGAAGGCGCTAACACATAATAACGAATCGGCAGATCACTGACCGATTGTGCCATGTATTTCACTCCTTCAGCGCCAAGCACATTACCAATTTCATGAGGATCAATCACTACAGTGGTGGTTCCCCAAGGCAATACAGCAGCTGAAAAATGACGTGGCGTCATCATGGTACTTTCGATATGCAAGTGTGCATCAATAAACCCAGGAATAAGATATTGCCCATGTCCATCAATGGTCTGCTTTGCTTGATAGGCCAATGTTTCACGATTGAGGTTTTCAGGGTCAAAATCGACAAACGCAATCATGCCCTCAAAAATACCCACTGCACCAGGTGCGATTTCGCCAGTAAACAGATTCACGACCTGAACATTTTTCAGCAATATATCGACCGCAATGTGTCCCTGAGCAGCTTTAATTAGCGCTTGAGGATTGGTTGGATTAATTCTCATCACACTCACTTAATAGCAAAGAAGTACACTAAAGGAATCGCCAAAATATATAGGCCAGGATGAATATCTTTATAACGACCTGCCAACAGTTTCACGACGATGTAAGACAAAATGCCAAAGCTGATACCATTGGCAATGCTTGACGTATAAGCACAAAAGACAATGGTTGAGAACGCAGGCATCAGTTCTGTAGGATCGGAAAAATCTAAACGCTGCACACTCGTTAGCATCATCAGACCGATCATAATCAGTATCGGTGCGGTCGCAAAACCAGGAATCATCGTCGCGATTGGTGTTAAAAATAAACAGATCAAGAAACAAAAACCTGTCACAATTGCAGTTAACCCCGTACGACCTCCTGCTTCAACCCCCGCAGCAGACTCAATATAAGAGGTCAATGTGGTTAAACCAAATAGAGAACCAACAACAGTCGCAACCGAATCGACCCAAAATGGTTTATGGATATTTGGCAAATTACCGTCTTTATCCAGCAAACCAGCCTTATCCGACACACCTAATAACGTTCCTAATGTGGAAAAAAAGTCGCCCACAAAGAAGGTAAAAATAAACGAGATATAACCAAATTTCAGTGCATCGCCAATATCCAACTGAAATGCAATGGGCTTCAATGATGGAGGCAAGGAAACAAACTGATTTGGCACATGTGTCAGCCCTAGAGGAATACCAACAGCCGTAATAATAACCATGGCATACAACAGAGCGCCGGTAATTTTACGGGCGGTTAACCCCATGGTGAGTGCCAAACCTGCTAAAGTGAGTACGACTTTATAATCGTCCATACTTCCCAGAGTAATTGAATGGCCATGAAACACCATCAGCCCACCACTTTTAAAGCCAAGCTGAGCAATATATAAACCAATAGCTGCACCAATAGCTATTTTTACATTGGTTGGCATCATACGGACTACCAACTCACGCAAGCCAAGTAAGGTTAACAATACAAAGGTCATCCCGGAGATAAACACCATGCCCATCCCGGTTTGCCAGTTAACCACCCCATCAGCCACCAGCGTAAAAGCAAAAAAGGCATTCCCCCCCATAGCAGGCGCCAAAGCAAAAGGTAAGTTAGTAAAATACCCCATCGCAAAACAGGCGAGAGCCGAGAATAAAGCCACAGCAGCGGTTACCGCCCCTACGTCCATACCGGCGGCTTTCATAAAAGTAGGATGAACAATCAAAATGTAAGCCATTGCCATAAACGTCGTCAGTCCGGCAACGATCTCCGTTTTAACATTGGTTTTATTTTTTACCAGTTGAAAACGCTTATCCAAACGTTCACTAAGTGTTAGCTTGCCGCTAAGTACTTGAGCAACCATAACAGTCCCTATTAATAGTGATGAAGAAAGTCCAAGAGAACTGATGTTCCTTGTTCCAAAAATTGAAGTGGTGTGTGCTCTTTAGGGTTATGGCTATAACCATCAACACTTGGCACAAACACCATTGCTGTAGGTGTTATTTGCGCAAAAACGCCCGCATCATGTCCGGCACCACTGTGAATATCCATGTGTGGAATGCCCAATCGCTGGCAACTTTGCGTCAATTGTTGACGTAACGATTCATCCATTGTTACCGCATCGCCAGTTCCTAAAATGGAAAATACAGTGGTTAATCCGGGAGATTCTCCCAGCTGTTCAACGGTGTGTTTCACACCATTAGATAAGCGTTCAATATATGGCTGAGAAGTATCGCGAATGTCGATTTCCAAGGCAGCGAAGCCGGGGATAACATTGGCCCGATTAGGAGTACACTCAATATGACCGCACGTAATAGTCGCTGCTGGTGAACCATACTCAGCTAGCATAGTTGGGACTTGATGAATAAATTCAGCCGCCGTCACCAAAGCATCAGAGCGCTGATTCATTGGAGTTGCTCCGGCGTGATTGGCTTGCCCATGAAACTCAATACGAATACGTTGCAGAGCACTGATTGCAGTAACGATACCAACGGGAATCGATTCTCTATCTAATGTTGCAGCCTGCTCGATATGCAATTCAATAAAACCAGCAATGGAGTCAGATCGATAATAAGGCTGTGGTAAAGAAGCAGGATTAAGGGCAGAAGCTTCACATTGCTGATAATAACTCTGCCCTTTTGAGTTCATTACCTGCTTTAATTCGCCTAGACTCAGTTGCCCAATTAACGCTTTGCTGCCAATTAATGGGCTTTTGAATTCACAGCCTTCTTCCCCTTCTAAAGCAAGAATTTCGATAGGAAACGATGGTGATAATCCCTGAGAAAGAAGCATATCAACGGCAGCAAGAGCGCAAGCAATTCCCGCCACACCATCGTATTTTCCTGCATGTCGCACAGAATCAAAATGGGATCCCAAAACTAAAGGCTTATGATTAGAAAGGTCGCTTCCCGATAATTGGCCATGGATATTCCCCACTCCATCAGTAAATACAGTGAGTCCTATTTGCTCCATGGTGTCGGCGATGTATTGGCGCGCATGTTTGGCTTGTTCGGTAAGAGGAAACCGAGTCACCCCATCCGATGTTTCTGAAAAACGAGCGAGATCATCGATAAATCGCTCGATTGAAAATAATCCGTTCGGCACAATCCTTGCCCTTTTTCCATAACATAGGCAATCGTTTGCCTAATTGTTCGTATAAGTTCAAGATATGTTCCAATATATCAATAAAAAACTCAAGAAACGTTTCCACACAGAGAGAAAAGGGAGGAGTTTTCGAAGAGCATTCTGACTGACGACGAAAATGGCAACATTAAAATTAGCTTTAAGACTAGTTACTCTGATCAAATGGTTATAAAACAGCAAACACCTAAAATGAGTAATTAGCAGACAACGAGTAGGATGAGGCGTTACCACCTCACCCCTCTTACAGAACCGTACGTACGGGCCTCGTATACGGCTCATGCATACTCCATATCACCATGATTGGTGGCACAACATCAATCCTTATACGAACTGTCTCACCAGTATTCACTATTCCTAGTGCTCCAATTCGACTTGTCCCGTTGATCTGACGGCTTGTGTATCAATGATAAATTCTAACTATTCATCAAAGTCTTAAAGTATGCTTTCCCCCCTTCGCAACTTACCATGCTTTTGGCAATGGCTCGCTCCTTTACACATATTGGCAAAGGTTGGCTTGGTTTTCTCCTCCACACCATTACTGGGCTTCACTGGCCGAGCCTTACTCACTATCATCTGCCACCTCGCACCAACGTGCATTTTGAGTCTCCTCTTGATGGACGCTTCCGGCATTTGCCCGGATGTGGTGTCAGGCTTTCCAAATTATTGCACTAGCTCCCTGTTAGATATCCCACCCTCAAGCACAGCATTGGCCTGACTAAGCATTGGGCTTTGCGCTATTTCCCACGCTTACACACCAATGCTGCCGAAACAGGTTACGGTTAGTTGTGTACATCTAACTTCCTATGGCTTCCTTCAGACCCTATCGTTGGCCAATAACGCCCTTGCCATTCGGATTGTCGTCCCCTTAGTCTGAGTGACTCCACTTTCTTTCAAGTGGACGGGTTTGCCAGCTTTGCTGGGCAAACAAAAAAAGCACGACACCTTTCCTTATCTTCATAAATCCGTTTGAAAGCGGTTTAACGTCTTTGAAATGCTATATGAACATCACCATCACTTTGGTGACAAATACTCGATTTAACGCCATAGACCTGAGCGATTCTCTGCGCAGTAATAACATCCAACGGATGACCACACGCTACAACTCTGCCATGATTTAATAGCAAAACATCCGTGCAGTAATTCACTGCAAGGTTAAGATCGTGCAATGAAACCACAACGGTCATAGGTAGTGATTCAATCAATGACATTAACTCTAACTGATATTGAATATCGAGATGGTTGGTGGGTTCATCCAATAATAAGATATCAGGCTGCTGCGCTAGTGCTCTGGCAATCTGACAACGTTGCTGTAAGCCGCCAGAAAGTTGATGCCAATGGTGGTGACGTAACTCGGTTAATTGAGTCTGTCTTAAGGCCTGTTCTATCGCTTCTGTGTCTTTTTGAGACCAAGAAGAAAACAACCCTCGATAAGGCGTGCGCCCTAGCCTCACTAACGCTTCAACGGTTAAATCCATATCCAGTTGAGAATGTTGCGCTACCAGCGCGACTCGGGTGGCCATTTGATGTTTAGACAGATCGCACACCCGCTCTTCACCAAGCACTAGATGCGATACAGCCTCTTTCTCTAGCCCCGCTAAGGTACGTAATAATGTCGATTTCCCTGAGCCATTTGGTCCGATAAGTGCCAGCTTACAGCCAGAATCAAGGTGAAATTGCACATCATGCAGTATGGTGTTCCCTTCACGAGAAATGGTTAAATGTTCGCCATCAATCCTCATGCCACTTTTCCTCGGCTACGATAGAGAATAAAAGCAAATACCGGAGAACCCACCAGTGCGGTTATCACACCAATAGGCAATACCTGATGTGCCACTAAAATTCGTGAGGTGATATCAGCCAAAATCATAAACTGGGCCCCAATAAGAGCCGCAGCAGGAAGCAGTTTAAGGTGCTGATGACCAACGATAAAACGAGCAATGTGAGGGATAACCAAACCGATAAACCCAACAGCACCAATGGTGCTGACCATAACCGCTGTAATTAATGCCGTAATCACCAATAACACGACGCGCAGTAATGTCACATTAGTCCCTAATGTGCGGGCAATATCTTCACCTAACGATAACGTATCTAACCGTCGTGCAAAAGCGAGCAATAACAAAAAAACAGGAATCACAATCACTAGTGCCATAACCGCATCTGGCCAGCGAACACTGCTCAAACTGCCGAGTAGCCAGAACATTACGCTACGTGATTGCTCAGCATTGGCGGAGGTGCTGACCAAATAAGCCGTTAATGCATTAAATAATTGCGTTCCGGCAATACCCGCGAGAATAATGCGACTGGGCTCAAACGATAATCCACGCGCCAGTAACATAATCACCAAAAATGAAGCACATGCTCCCAGAAACGCCCCACCTGAAACCGAGATGATTCCACCACCGACTCCAAGCAACATCACCAATACCGCTCCAGTAGATGCGCCAGCTGAAATTCCTAGAAGATAAGGTTCTGCCAAGGAGTTACGTAATAGAGCCTGTAAGATCACCCCGCATAGTGCTAGGCCAGCTCCGCTGCATGCAGCCATCAGTGCACGGCTCATTCGATATTGCCAAATGATCCCTTGCTCCAGAGCGGGTAATGAATAATGCGTAAAGCCCAACCCATTTGTAATGGCCATCCAAGTGTGAGAAAAGGATACTGGAACATCACCGATTCGCGCAGCCAAGACCATAAGAACAAAGACACTGAGCAAGCTCAGTGTCATAAGTAGCGCGGTGAAAAACTTTGATTTTACAACCACGAAAATACCTTATTTCATTTGACCAATCTTTTGGCCAATCTGTTCTACTGCATCGACATTACGAAGTGATGGGTTAAGCGACATTGCTGGAACCACAATAATGTGATTCTGTTTAATCGCCGTCATCTGTTTAGTCACAGGATCGTTTTTCAAGAAGGCTATTTTCTTTTTGATATCGTCAGCTGGATATAAACGACGGTCCATTTTAGCCAATACAATGTAATCTGGATTGTCAGCAGCAATGGTTTCCCAACTTACCGCAGGCCACTCTTGGTTAGAATCCACTACGTTATCAAGACCAAGGGCATCAGCGATCCACTCTGGAGCACCAGAATTACCTGCCACCCAAGCATCTCCTTTTAAACGTGAACTTGAGAACCAGAAAACGACTTTGGTGTCTTTAGCCTTCAGGGCTGAGCTATTCGCCGCCTTCTGCGCTTTTTCGATACGTTGTGCTAGCTGGGCGTTAAGTGTTTTACCTTGAGCTTCAACATTAAAGATTTTTGCCAAATCTGTAATTTCTCGATACAGCAAATCTACGCTGAAAGGCACGCTACGCGCACCATCACTGTTTGAACTATCGGTTAAACCTTTACCAACACAGTCGCTTGGCGAAATCCAAGTGTGCACACCTAGATCTTCAAACTGACACGAGTCGCCACTTCACCCTGTTTACCCACATGATACGTGTATTGAGCTTCGACTAAATCAGGTTTCTGACCAAGAACGGCTTCAAAACTTGGTGAGTTATCAGATAAACGCTTTAGAGAGTTTTCATCTTGCGAATAGGCTTTTGGCAAAGGACCAAACCAAACCGAAGTACCAACAATTTTGTCTTTCAGGCCAAGAGCTAGCATCAATTCGGTTTCATGCTGGCCAATAGTGACCACGCGCTCAGGCGCATGTTCATAGGTATTTTTCTGACCGCAATTATCAATAGTAAAAGGATAGTGAGTTGCAAAAGCGGAAGTACTAGCAGTAAGAGCTGCTGCCGAAAAAAGTGTTGAGCTAAGTAATTTATAAGACATATGTTCCAATATTGTTATGTTATAACATTTCACAGATAGTTCCATTAATAAAAATATGAGTCAAGAAAAACACATCTTTATTAATAGTGAAGTAAGCATTAACATGACAAGACAGGTGATATATCACACTGATTAAAATCAACTTTGCGTTAGAAACACGTAAAAAACCCTCTACAAGTTCGGTCTAAAAACCAAAAATAGGGACGATATGAATGGAGCTAATCGCTGAACCAGCGACTATGTTGATTTGAGTAACCGCTACAGTTAGTCCGACAGGTGAATACCATAGCGTTTATAAATACGTTTAATCTCTCCGTTCTCAACCATCTCAGAGAGTTTTTGATTAAAAGCGGGCGCTAAAGGATGGTTTTTAGGCATACCGTAATAATTACTTATAATGTTTGCGTGTATATACTTCGCTTGTTTGTAAGCGTTAAATCCCATCAATGAAAATTCTGCGTCCAATGAAGATTCATCTAACACAATGATCGCATCGATGCGTTTAGCTTTAAGCAATCGTGATAGATTAAAATCATCGTTCATTACCACTTTGTTGATACGTTTATCTTGATCAAAACGCTTAAAATAGGCGGTGCCACGCTTAACGCCAATCGTCAAATTATACAGATCGTCATAAGTGCTGATCTTAGGTCCAGAAGTTAATGTCACAAAGGTTATATTTTTTACTTGTCTGGTAATTGGGCCAACATAGCGAATAAATTCTTCTCGTTGTGAAGTTCGAATAACTCTCGGTACGATATCAGTCGTACCATGTTTTAAGTTACTTATACTGCGAATGAACGGGACAGAATTCCAAGTTACCGAATGTCCTAGCTCTTTTGCTGCTTGGTCAATAATGTCTTTGAGAGGACCACTTAACTGGTGAGTAGTCGCATCAATCACCATTTCCGGAGGACGAGGACGAAAATCAGCATTTAACTCTTGTGCGTTGGCGATAAGAGATAACAAAGTGCTCAAAACAGTCGTGGTACAGAGTGCAATCAACTTACTCATTACATCTTCTTCAAAAGTGATGATAAATTGATTGAAGTATAGGCAGAGTTGGTAGGCGTCAGCATAATCCTGATGTGATTAAGCACTCATTTTTTATGGGTCAATACCATTGGATTAGCCGGTAAAATGGCAAAGGTACGTCTTCGCATCTTTGCCATTAAGTTTAATGACAAACCGCTATTTCAATGCAGCAGCAGCCTTTGCCATATAGTGATCCATCTCACTGTCAGGAACCATTCCGCCCCCTGTTGCCCAAATCAGATGCGTAATATTATCTGGATTCACATTCTCTACGTGCTTACAACGCTGCGGTTGTTCACTCAACCAAAGTGGACCACCAATCCCCGCTAACGCTGAAGGTTCTAACTTCAACTGCTCACTTTGATTTAATAAAGCAAGCCATTCAAATAGTTGGTTGTCATCAACGGTATAGAATCCATCTAAAAGGTGCTCCATTGCACGCCCTACAAATCCTGATGGTCGGCCAACTGCCAGTCCATCCGCTTCAGTCACGTTATCCATTCCGATGTCGTTGACCGAAATGTGTTCATGCTCATCGGTCATCACACCCAGCAGCATACACGGAGAATGAGTCGGTTCAGCAAACACACAATGTACATGATCACCAAAAGCCATTTTTAAACCAAATGCAACGCCACCGGGTCCACCACCAACACCACATGGTAAATACACGATAAGTGGGTGTTCACTATCAACTTGTATTTTTTGCTCTTGAAATTGTTGTTTAAGACGCTCACCGGCTACAGCATAGCCGAGAAAAAGATGCTTCGAATTTTCATCATCAATAAAGAAACAACTCGGATCTTGTTCAGCTTGTTGGCGGCCATTTTCAACAGCGATACCGTAGTCATCTTGATATTCAATCACTTCAACACCACGATCGCGTAACATGGCTTTTTTCCATTCGCGCGCGTCTGCTGACATATGTACCGTGACTGCAAAACCTAATTTGGCGCTCATGATTCCAATGGATAACCCCAGATTTCCAGTTGACCCCACTACGATGGTGTATTGACCTAATAATTGACGGACTTGAGGGGAAAATAACTGGCTGTAATCATCTTGTTCGGTTATTACCCCTGCTTTTAAAGCAATAGCCTCAGCATGAAACAATACCTCGTAAATGCCGCCCCGCGCTTTAATCGATCCTGAAATCGGTAAAGCGTTATCGAGCTTCATTAATAGTGAACCTGATATTGCACAATCATAATACCGTTCAAGCGCACCTTTCATATTAGGGATTGCAACCAATGGAGATTCAATAATACCTTTAGTTGAAGCCGTTTCAGGAAAGGCCTTAACTAAATAGCTCGCAAACCTCGTTAAGCGATCACTGGCTTGTTGGATATCTTGATGATCTAGGCCAACATAGGGTAAACCTTGTTCGAGAGTAGTCGACTTAGGATTAGACCAATATAGAGGAGTATAACTTCTTAGTTGCTTAATTATGGGGAATTCGATTTCCCATTCTGATACTGTCCGAGTTGTCATCGCTATCAATCCTTTGCTTCGACGCGAAATAGTCTTTCCATTAGAGCAAGAGTTGATGATTCTGACAAATCTACTTCGTCATAAAATATAAAAAAAGGCACTATCATCAGTGCCTTTTTGCGATTCAAAGATAAAACTTATGCCAGTTTTAAATCTTTTTCCATACGGTATGACACCATATCTTCAATCGTAAGAACGGGCAGCTGATGCTCCTTACCAAATGCAACAATTTCGGGTGCCTTTGCCATGGTGCCATCAACGTTGGTTACTTCACACAATACGCCAAATGGCGTTAAACCTGCCATTTGCATAAGGTCAACAGTACCTTCTGTATGACCACGACGAGTCATAACACCACCCGCTCGAGCACGTAACGGGAATACGTGACCTGGGTGAGCTAAATCTTCTGCTTTTGCTTCAAAGCGACCTGCCGTTTTAATCGTGGTGACACGATCTTTAGCAGAGACACCAGTGGTCACCCCTTCTTTCGCTTCAATTGAAATAGTAAAAGCAGTTTGGTTTTTACTGTCATTCACTTCAACCATAGGGGGTAGATTGAGTTTAGTTGCGTGGGCATCACTCATACACAAGCAGACAATTCCGCTACATTCGCGAATCATCAGGGCCATTTGAGCGTCAGTTAAATGCTCAACAGAATAGATAAGGTCACCTTCATTTTCACGGCTCTCATCATCAAGTAACAATACACCGCGACCTTCACGCAATGCTTCAAGAGCATTTTCAACACGGCTAATAGGATCGCCAAATTCGGCAAGTAAAGAAGACTGATTCATGGTTATACTCCTAACGAATACCAGAATCAGGGCTTATGAGGGATAAAGATCAAAAACTTAGCAATGCGTAATACTCACTCGTTTATGACACAAGTGAACACCACAATGCTGATGTGTCTATCATTCTCTCTCATCCGGACTATAACCGTCGGCTCTGGCTTCTCACCAGATCTGCTTGACCTCAATAGAACACTATTGAGCGCTCGTGGGCTCACCTATAAGGTATACCACCGGTGGGGAATTGCACCCCGCCCTGAGAATAAATACAAATTCTAACATGTATGTTACCCCCACTTATTCATCGTGGGATAACTGCAGTAATGGTATGCCTTTACCTACAACTTGAAAAGAGAAAACCACTAACCACATGGCAATAATGACTTTTGTTTGATCTTATCAGGGGAAAAACGCAAAAACGATAACAAGCAATGACAAATATAACTGCCTGTATTGACTATTTTTATGGGTTTCTGAAATGAAAAAGGGTATCCGAAGATACCCTTTTGAATATTGCGCGATAGCTAAAGTTTAAAACGAGAGATCTCATTATTTAGCTGGTTAGCTAATCCATGAAGCTCTTTCGCCTGTTCCACAGCTTCATGCGCATCCGATGCTAGCTGATCACTCACCTCACGAACGGATTCCGTATTAGTGTTGATATCGGAAGTCACGAGAGATTGTTCTTCAGCAGCAGAGGCAATTTGTGTAGCCATATCACTAATTAACTGAATCGCTTCACTGATTTGATGTAAGCTTTCTCCAGTTTGATTCACATCATTAACGCTGGTTTCAACTAAATTATGACTTTCTGTCATTACCGCAACAGCGTTTGATGTCACTTTTTGGAGGCCTGCAATTTTGGTTTGAATCTCTTCGGTTGAAGCATGAGTGCGTTGTGACAATACACGAACTTCGTCTGCAACCACCGCAAACCCACGACCTTGCTCACCAGCTCGAGCCGCTTCAATTGCAGCGTTCAAGGCTAGCAAGTTAGTTTGCTCTGCAATACCACGAATCGTAGAAAGGATCGTTGAAATCTCATTCGCATTCACTTCCAATTCACTAATGATCGAAACCGCGTTAGTCAGTTCTTTCGCTAATTGATCAATAGACTGCTTGCTTTGCTGCATTTGTTGGAAGCCTTGCGCACCAAGTTCTACCGATTGGTTAGAGTTCTTCGCCGTATTCTCCGCATTACCTGCGATTTCAGCCGTTGCAGATGCCATTTCGGTGACAGCAGTCGCCACCATGGTAATTTCATCTTGCTGACGCTGTACTCGTTCACTACGTTGAGTCGCAGAGCGTGCCGCCTCATTGGCACCCGCATTCAATTTAACCGTCACATTGTGCACCTCTTTAACCATGTGGTGTAGACGGTTAACAAACTTGTTGAACTTATCGGCCAATATTCCTACTTCATCTTGGCTAGATACATCTAGGCGACGAGTAAGATCACCATCCCCCTCAGCAATATCAGTCAAAGCATTGGTGATATTGGTTAAACCGCGTAACTGACGCGCAACAAACCACGAGGTAATCAACGCGATGATGACAAGAATGATTAATCCTATCGTTAACTGAGAAATCAGCATTTTGTGCAGAGGTTGCTCTAACACAGCCTTGTTCATCACCATGACCAACATCCAGTCGGTATTTTCAATGTTTTGCGCCATCATAATTTGCGCTTTACCATTCAATGAGATTGCTAACTGGGAGCTGTTATCTGAAGCTTGAATCAATGCTTGGGTGTTTAAATCTGGAGAAATTTCACTGATTTTTTTCAGTATCAGCTCTTTATTAGGGTGAGCGACTATCGTCCCCTCACGATTAACAAGGATGGCATAACCATCACCAGGAACTTTGATCGCTAATACATCACGAATGATTTTGTCCAATGCTAAGTTAGACGCAGCCACACCAGTAAATTGACCATTCACAAAAACAGGATCGGCTAAAGTGACCACGAGTGTTTTCATGGTCACACTAATGTAAGGGGGAGTTGTGACCGCTTTACCTTGTTCTTTGGCTAACTTATACCAGCCGCGAACTCGGGGATCATATCCTGCTTTATTGAGGGAAGGATCTTGGCGATACATATCACCATTCTCATTTCCATAATAAGTCAAACCGAAAGAGCCAGAAGTAAATGCTTGGCGCAGATGGGGCACAATATCGAGTTCAGGGTTGGCCTGAACTTCATCTTTGAGACCTTCAATTGTTTGCTGTTTCGTATAAATCCAATCGCCAATACCTTTTGCATGTGCTTTTAAGGTATTCACACTTTCACTCTCGATGGACCTCCACGTTTCTTGCTTAAATGCCTGATAACCCGCGGTCAACAGGGCAGCGGTAGTCAATGCTATCCCAATGATAACAGAGATAACCATCTTTCTCTTTAGGCTCAACTGCATGGATAATGCTCCCCACTAAATGATAGACGTATATTATAATTAGTCTTACTTCGCTAAAGATTAGCTGATAATTTGGATAATATACGACTTATATCGGCGTCATTCGCCTTCTATTGAGAGCAAGAAATGAAAAATGTGATGGCAACCGAATAGTTACCATAAACGACTTGGCTTTAGAAAATAATTTATATCACTTTTAGCTTATATAAGAAAAAACATCACAGTAACCACATAATAAATAATGATTAAATAATTCTCACATCAGAATTAACATCATGATAATCAGATTGCTCTTCTCCTGGTTGAATAGAGAAATTTGTTTCTGAACGATGATTACACACACGACAATAATATTGCTGCTCTAATTGGTAGTAATGCTCACCTTTTAAAATAAGAGACACTAACTGTTGCAGTGTTTGCCAACCTGAAATTTGGCGATTTCGAGAACGCTCCATAACGACCTTATGTGCCGTTACTTTACCGCAGCAGTGACAGTATGCCTCAGGCATGGTTATCTCCTTGTAACATTAACAATTGGTGAACTTATAAGCATGACGCCATATTCTCTCAAAATATGAAGATATTAGAGTGACATTACTCACAAAAAATATGGTTAATTTAGCAACAATATAGATAATTTTGTGAGACGTAAGTAGACACAAAAAAAGCCCCGCTAATGCGGAGCTTCTGTATAAATTGCGTCAGAAGTTAGTCAAGTTCTTCTAAATGATTCAAGTAAGTTTTATGTTGCGCCTGAACCATTTCTTCCGGCTCACCGCTAAGTAAGCTCACCACAATAATAGCAATGGTAGAGAAGATAAAACCAGGTACCAGCTCGTACAAATCAAAAATACCACCTGACAACTGTTTCCAAACCACAATGGTAACACCACCGACAACAATACCTGCTAAAGCACCATTACGGTTCATCTTAGACCAATATAGGCTCAGCAACAGTGCTGGACCGAATGCAGCACCAAAGCCCCCCCAAGCGTAGGAAACAAGACCAAGCACAGAGCTATCTGGGTTCATTGCTAGGATCAAAGCGATAACAGAAATAACGATAACACCAAACCGTCCCATGTTAACGATTTGGTTCGACGTTGCGTCTTTATTAATCACTTGCTTATACAAATCTTCTGCAAGTGCTGAAGAAGATACCAATAACTGGGAATCAGCAGTACTCATAATTGCAGCAAGAATGGCGGCTAATAGGATACCCGCTACCACTGGATGGAAAAGTACGTTAACCAGTAACATGAATACTTTTTCACCATCTTCTAACGTCACTGATGGGTGATTCGTTACATAGACTAGACCTACCATACCAATCAATAGTGCGCCAACCATTGAAATTGCCGTCCAAATTACCGCAATACGGCGTGCTGTCGTAATATCTTTATTTGAACGAGTCGCCTTAAATCGAGCCAAAATATGAGGTTGACCAAAGTAACCTAAGCCCCATGCAACCAGAGACACGATAGCCATCCAAGTCATTGGTTTGCCATCCATTGAATGCCACATATCCAACAATTGTGGATTAATGTTGTTCATCTGTGTCGAGAGCTCATTGAAGCCCCCCTCTAAAGCAATAATAGGGACTACAACCAAGGCTGCTGACATCAACAATCCTTGCACCAAGTCAGTCCAGGCTACAGCTAAGAAACCACCAAATAATGTATAGGAAACAACACATAGTGTACCGATGACAACAGCAATCCGATAATCAAGACCAAATACTGTTTCAAACAATTTACCACCAGCGACTAAACCGGAGCTTGTGTAAAAAAGGAAAAACAACAAAATGAAAAATGCTGAAATGGTTTGAATAAGCTTTGAATTATCGTCAAAACGACGGGCAAAGTAATCAGGTAGAGTCAATGAATCCGTGGTAATACTATACGTTCTCAAACGTTTTGCGGCTAAAAGCCAGTTTAGCCATGTACCAACAAGTAGACCACCCGCCAACCAAAATGCTTCAAAACCAGAAGCATAAGCGTAACCAGGTAAACCTAATAGCAACCAGCCACTCATATCAGAAGCACCAGCTGAAAGGGCAGCTGGCCAAGGCCCTAAAGATCGGCCCCCCAAAAAATAATCTGAAGAGTTCTTCGTTCGTTGATAAGCATAAACCCCAATTGCCAACATCAAAATGAGGTAGACAATAAAGGTTGAAGTAATAGCAAAGCTATTCGAATCCATAAAATAATTCCTCTTATTTGAGATCGCCTTCCCTGTCCCCCTCGCTACTGAGGGGGATAACGCAACTTCAATTAGTGGGTTTCATGACCAAGCTCTAGCAAGGTCGCATTACCACCCACAGCGGTGATATTAATTGTACGAGTCCGCTCAGTAATAAAACGTAAAACCAAAAATGGATCATGGGCAATAGGTAATGCCTGCAAATCCGTTTCAGATACTAAGCTGACAATCGCGCCAGTTCGCTCAGATAACCGTCGATTGAGCGTCAACTCCATCGACGATGTTCCTACTAGCCCTACACTTCTCACATCATCTTCTAATAAAGACTGATACGTGTCTAACGGTGCAGTTAACAGCAAGTTGGCAGGTAGTAAAGACTGTTCAAACGCTGAATTTAGGATGGTAAATAACTCACTGTCATCGCTACAAACAATGACGCTGTTACCAGCAGCAAGCGCTGCCCCTAAAAACGCCACTATCGCTTGTTGCGCCTTTTCGCCTGTCTCTTGCTGAACAAGAAGAGCGACCCCTCGTCCTGCAGTGTAAAGCTCATTAGTCTCTCCGGTTGGACCCACCATCTCATACGATTGAGAAAGAGAATCACATGCCCGTTGAAGCTGATAAGAAAGTACATTCGCCAAATTAGGCGCCTGACTTTCAATATTTTTAACCAAAGATGTTAAACACTCTTTTTTGTATTCAAATCCGGTTAGATTCCAGTTTTCCCAAGCAATTTGGGAATCTGTAATTCGAGTAACATGATGCATCATAACGATTCTCCTATCCCTACTGGTATTGCGCTTGAGTAAAACGGTATAAGTAGTGTGGTCCACCGGCTTTAGGGCCTGTACCAGAAAGCCCCTGCCCACCAAACGGTTGGACACCTACAACTGCCCCAACCTGATCGCGGTTGATATAACAGTTACCGACTCGAGCATGCTGCTCTATCCAGCGATAGGTCGTTTCGTTACGGCTATGAATCCCCATCGTTAAGCCATAACCTGTTTGGTTAATGGCCGATACTACTTCAGCTAATTGACTCGCCTTAAATCGCACAATATGCAAAATAGGGCCAAACTGTTCTTCTTTGAGCGTGGAAATATCATCAATTTCGAACGCACACGGTGCAACAAAATCACCGTGTTGACACTCTGCAGGTAAGGTTAATTCTGTTACCAATGTTTGTGATTGTTTCATCGCTGCAATGTGCTGTTGCAACTTGCTCTTCGCTTTTTCATCAATCACAGGCCCAACATCGGTTTCATGTAAATATGGCAAGCCCACTTTTAACTCATGCATTGCGCCATTGATCAACTCGACAATACGATCAGCAATATCATGTTGCACATATAACACTCTGAGTGCAGAACAGCGCTGCCCTGCTGAAGCAAAAGCAGAACGAAGCACATCACGTACCACCTGCTCAGGAAGTGCCGTACTATCGACAATCATCGCATTTTGCCCACCGGTTTCAGCAATAAAAGGGACCGGTGCAGTATCTCGTAAAGCAAGTGTTTGATTGATTCGCTGCGCTGTTGCTGTCGAGCCAGTGAATGCAACACCAGCAATGGCAGGGTGAGAAGTCAGAGCCTGACCAACTTCACCACCAATACCAGGCAGCAACTGAATCACACCTTTTGGAAAGCCTGCTGCTAACATCAACTCTACCGCTCTGTAGGCGATCAAGGATGTTTGCTCCGCAGGTTTTGCAATGACGGTATTACCACACACCAAAGCCGCCGTAATCTGCCCAAGAAAAATCGCCAAAGGAAAGTTCCAAGGGCTAATACATACCATTACTCCACGGCCAGAACGCGAATAATTTAACTCTTGTCCAGAAAACCCTGCTACTTTCAATGATGCAAATTCTTGGCCTTTAACGGCGTAATAACGACAAAAATCAACTGCCTCACGCACTTCATCAATGCTATCGTGAATGGTTTTGCCTGCTTCTTTATGACAAAGCGCAACGAACTCTGGCAAATTATCTTCAAGAAGGTCAACCAAAACCTGTAACTTTTCGGCTCTATCACTCGCACTTAAATCATTCCACGCACTAAATGCGCTCTGAGCACTCTCGATGGCGACGGAAACATGATCAAGGGTTGAATAATAGATCCGCCCTACGTTAACACGTCGATCATAAGGTGCAGTCACTTCATCGAAAGCATGATCACCCTTGATCATGCTTTCAAGAATGGATTCACCTGCAATGATCGGTGAACCATTCCAAGTCGCTTGCATCCATTGTTCCACCTGGTGTTCAAAAGGAGTGGCTTCACTCTCAATATCAATGTTCACACCTCGAGAGTTACCACGATTTGGATAAATACTCGGCGGTAACGGAATTTTCGTATTATTCAGCGAGTCACATGCCAACAAACTCTCCACGGGATGTTGAGTTAACATGTCCACAGGGCAACGAGCATCTACTAAGCGATGCACAAACGAGCTGTTTGCGCCATTTTCTAACAATCGACGCACCAAATAAGGCAGCAAGTCTTTATGACTCCCCACTGGAGCGTATATGCGTACAGATTGCCCATATTCTTTGATTGCGTAGTTAAATAGTGCATCACCCATGCCATGCAAACGTTGGAATTCGAAATCACGATGCGATGCCATCACTGAAATTGAAGTCACCGTCTGTGCATTATGGCTGGCAAACTGTGGGAACAAATGTCCTCGCACAGCTTCACTGAGTAAAAACCGAGCACAAGCCAGGTATGAGACATCCGTCGCTTCTTTGCGCGTGTATACCGGATAGCCCGCATAACCACTTTGCTGAGACCATTTTATTTCACTGTCCCAGTAGGCACCTTTCACTAAACGAACGGGAATCAAATCTCCTCGTTCCTTTGCTAACGCCGTCAACCAAACCAACACTGGTAATGCTCGTTTTGAATAAGCTTGAATCACAAGACCAAACTTACCCCAACCTTTCACAACATCATTGCGATACACTTTCTCGAACAATTCAAGAGAGAGCTCTAAACGGTCCGCTTCTTCCGCATCGATAGTAATTGCGACATCATATTTCACAGCATGTTCAAGTAGTGTAACCAAGCGTTCGTACAGCTCAGTCATCACTCGTTCTTTATTCGCAACCTCATAACGCGGATGAATTGCCGATAACTTGATAGAAACCGATGCGGCAGGACTGGTGCTTAGGCCGTATTTATCCTCACCCACAGCTTTAATTGCCATCAAATAATCATCAAAATACTTATCTGAATCGGCCGACGTTAACGCCGCCTCGCCCAACATATCAAACGAGTAAGTAAACCCTTTGTCACGCATGGAACGACCGTTCTTTTGTGCTTCTAGCATATTTCTGCCAAGTACAAATTGGTGCCCCATTACTTTCATCGCCTGATGCATCGCTTTGCGAATTACAGGTTCTGAGAGTTTATTCACTAATCGGTTGACCGCTTGAACCGGACTTGTCTGCTCAGCATCGGCCAAACCAATCACTTTACCTGTTAACATCAAACCCCATGTCGATGCATTCACAAAGACAGAATCTGAATTTTTCAGGTGTGATTTCCAATCAGCAACACCCAAACGATCTTTTATAAATGCATCAGCGGTTTCCTTGTCTGGAATTCGCATTAATGCTTCAGCTAAACACATCAAAAGGATCCCTTCTTGAGTGTCCAAGCTATATTCCAACAGCAGCGCATCGATCATTTGCACCGAACGTTTGTCTGCTCGGATCGCGTTAATCAGATCCGTCGTTTTCGCTTTGATCTGATCCTTTTCTTGATCACTTGCTGATGCCATTGGTAGTAATTGTTTTAGCCATTGTGATTCGTCCACTATGTAAAGTGGCGAGATCTGCTGCCAAAGAACGTTTAGAGGTTGCTCAACGAACTCGGGCTTTAACACGTCTGTTGCTGTAAACATGCGTTTTCCTCAGTCTCAATATTCGGTATTCCTTACCGAATTTCCTTCAATAGCTGGCAGTGTATTTTGAGTGCCGAGAGAATACTTGTCAAAAACTCCGAGCTTTTTGCGAAAAACTCGCTTTTTTAACAAAAAAATTACTCCAATTCAGCAAATCTATCAAAATATAATACCGTTTAATTAACAGATTTAGCATAAGAGAGACAGGGAAAAGATAATTTTCAGAGGTATTGACTACATAAAGAGAAGAAAATGAAATGTATGACTTATCTTTGTAACACAAATGTACACAATTGATACATCGCTAAAAATTACC
>NZ_WEKT01000100.1:0-5813 GCF_009874545.1 Vibrio eleionomae
GTTTATCGAATGGGCTGGGCTTTCTGTCCGTTTTTCATTTTGGGCAAAAGCGTTTTATCAGCAACAAATCGAAAAAGGGAAACCACATAATACAGCGATAAGAGCACTCGCTTTTAAGTGGATTAGAATTGCTTTTCGATGCTGGAAAAGCAGTACACCGTATGACGAAACTAAGTATTTAGAGTCTTTAAATGCAAAGGGATCACAGCTTCTCACTTACGCATTAAATGGCTAAAATTTTACTTGTTGTCCATCTCAGGGCGTGTTGTTAGGCATATGGTGTACCAGCTGCTACACCATCAACTTTTTGGCTAGGATCTGTTTCCATTAGATACAAATCCCAACATTCTTTCACAAATACTTCCCTAGCTTTGTCCAATGATTCATGTTGACTAAATGCGTTAAAATGACCACGTTCTCCATAACCAAATAGCCATTTTCCATTTTCTTCGACAATATAAAATTTATCGTTACCGCCGCTGACACCTTCCTCTAAGATGCTTTGAGGAATACCAAATTCCTTTACATATTCCCACAGTTCTTGATAAGTCAACTCTAAAATAGACTTAGGATCGCCTTTTTTATACCAATCTGCTCCAAAGAAATCTGATAGCAAATAGGCCATTCTCATTTTCAAAATGGCTTTAATTAATTCTAATTTACTCGGAAGTTTCATTTAATATGCCTAACGCCCCAATCAATTGCGCATTACGCTGTAACCAAAGCGTTTAAAAAACTTTATACCACAACCGCAAAGATTAACTGCGTCAATTGCATTGGCTTGTTAGATCCAGTCCTCGTCATGAGGTTCAAAATCTTCGTAATTTGATATAAAACCGTTCTCTAAATCTGAGGACTTCTGCTCTGCCAACTCTTGCGAGCGTAAATCTAACAACAATTCGTGTAGTTGGCTCGGTGACAAATACTCGTCATATTCACACAGTTTTACATAAAACGGGGCATCTGTTTTCTGGGAGTACAGTTTCGATATCGAGCTAAGAATAACTCGGTCATCTTGCCAATTATTTTCAAATGCCTCGAAACAACAAATACACTCACCATTTAAACTAGCACTTTTTATTTGAGAAATACTCTTCCCCGATATCTCTCTGAGATACTTGATGTCAAAAGCGGTGAGTTCCTTTTTGGGTATAATTTCTATCATTATTTTTCTCAATCGCTGATTAAGGATCTAACAGTTATTATACAGAACCATTCTATGAGAACACTTCTGTATAATAACTTTCGTTTGCTAACGAATTCATCTAACGCCCTAACATAAGTAGTAAAAAAGTATGATCTTATTCGTTACTCATCGCAAAATACCGACTTGTTCTATCTAATTTGTCCACACTATGCTTTCATTATAACTGTATATAAAAACAGTATTGGGATTATGTATGAAATCACCTTTTTTAATCAGCTTAAAAGAGTTTATGCAAGCTCGACATTATGCGCGTAAAACGATTAAAGTGTACCTCTATTGGACAGTTCAATTTATCCATTATCATAATAATCAGCATCCCCAAAAGCTAACCAACACCCATGTTGAAGATTTTTTAACCCACTTGGTCGTTAATCTTAAATGCGCTTCTGCTACACAATCTTTGGCACTGAACGCATTGGTGTTCCTCTATCGTGACTTTCTCGAACAACCATTGGATATTGACTTAAGATTTCGTCGTTCAACCAAAAGCCGTAAACTTCCTGTTGTGCTAACACCACCGGAGGTTGTCTCTCTTTTTCCGCTATTCCACCCCACACGTTACTGCCCTATCAACTTATGTACGGCTCTGGGCTAAGATTAATGGAGACTGTCCGCTTAAGAATAAAGGATATCGATTTTGACTACGGAGCTCTCCGAATTTGGCAAAGTAAAGGTGGCAAAAATAGGGTCGTAACACTTGCAAAAGAACTTTATCCAGCTCTTCAACAACAAATATCTTTAGTTCGAATTATCCACCAGCAAGATCTCAATACTCAGTTCTACTCGGGAGTATCATTACCCGATCGATTAGCACTTAAATATCCCGAAGCACCAAAAAGTTTCGAATGGCAATTTTTATTCCCCGCACAACGTTTGAGCCAGTATGGCTTTATGCAAGGTTGGTATCGCCACCACATTCACGAAACATCGTTGCAAAAGATGATCCGCAAGGCTGCCAGTAAAACAGCCATCGGTAAACGTCTATCTTGCCATACTCTGCGTCATTCTTTCGCTACTCACCTACTTGAATCTGGTTCAGACATACGTACGGTACAAGAGCAGCTTGGACATTCTGACGTAAAGACGACACAAATATATACTCATGTGATTGACCGTGGCGCTAGTGGGGTAAAAAGTCCACTTTCTCATCTTATGCTATGAAGTAATATTCCACGCTACCGCCCTTCCGAGCACGAAATATCACAACCACTACATATAAACCGATTGCATATATTTATAACAAATCACTACCGTAATTCCTATTGTAAATATGGGGCCTGTGACAAAAAAGACCGCTCAAAAGGCGGCCTATCTGGCAGATTTTTATATTAATATTTATTAATATAATCAATTGGTTAAAAAATTACTCGGTATCTTCTGCTAACCATTGAGCGATCTGTTTAGTGTGGTAACTAACGATGACCTGTGCTCCCGCTCTTTTAAAACCGATTAACGTTTCGAAAACAGTGCTTTTCTCATCAAGTGCACCCGCCATTGCTGCAAATTTGATTGCCGCATATTCACCTCCCACTTGATAAACAGCCAAAGGTAAATGAGTTTCTCGACGCAGATTGGCAACAACATCAAGATAAGGTGTTCCCGGCTTAACCATCAAAATATCAGCTCCTTCAGATTCATCAAGTAATGCTTCTTGCATTGCTTGATGGCCATTCGCAAAATCCATCTGATATGCCTTTCTATCACCTTTTAATTCGCTATCAACGGCAACACGAAATGGGCCATAAAATGAAGATGAAAATTTGACTGCGTGAGCCAAAATAGCAACATGCTCATAACCTGCGGCGTCTAAACCATCTCGAATAGCTCGCACCTGCCCATCCATCATCGATGAAGGCGCTAGCATATCGGCGCCCGCTTGAGCAGCCACAACACTTTGTTTTACCAATAATTCTAAGGTTGCATCGTTATTAACATGTTCTCCATCAAATACACCACAGTGGCCATGAGTCGTGTATTCACAAAAACAAATATCAGGGACCACCAACATATCTGGACATGCCTCTTTGATGCTTCGAATCATCCGTGCCAGCAGTCCATCAGGATTATAAGTATCACTGCCACACGCATCTTTATGATGAGAAATACCAAAAGGCATAACTGCGCGAATTCCCAGCGCATAAAGCTCTTTCACTTCATCCGCAATATGGCTTTCTGGCAAACGCACAATTCCAGGTAGCGTTGAAATTGGTTGAGGTTCAATAATCCCCTCTTCAATAAAAAGTGGATGAATTAAATCTGTCAGTTTGAAGTCATGCTCTTGCAGCATGTCGCGCATCGCCGGTGTTCTACGTAATCGGCGTAGACGTTTTAAAGGGGTAATTTGATTCATTCGACTTTACTTCCATTATTTTAAGAATGGGTAATATTATGCTCTCATTGATATAAATTGCCACAGGCACAGCTTAGACTGGCGTTTAAACCATCGACTCTAGAGAGCATAAGTGATTGTTGCATGACATTAAACAGTGCGTTGCACTCTTACGCCTAGGACTGTTCTATAAAACTCGTAAGATAACTAGACACTTAAAAACCGAGGAAAAATCATGTTTATTGTGTCTTTAAATTATCTCTGTGATATCGAAACGGTAGAGAAATATGTGGGCATACATCGGCAATTTATGGTGCCCTATTTCTCTGAGGGAGTGTTTATAGCAGCGGGAAGAAAAGAACCACGAACAGGAGGTATTATACTCGCTCAAGGGATATCAAAATCCGAGCTACAAAAGGTCATAAAACAGGACCCTTTTTATCAGCACAATATTGCAAAATACGATGTCATTGAATTCATCCCATCGAAAACCATTGAGGGATTCCCCGCAGCTAAGGCTATAACAAATTAACGTTCGGCCACTATTCTGTAATTGAAAGCGCTTTAATAAAATCGATAAATGCCTGCTCACGTTTTGAAGGTTGTGCATTAACATGCACAATATACATGGGTAAAGGGGCAGGCATATATTGATCTAACACCGATATTAATCGCCCAGATTCCAAAGCATTTTTTACTGTAAAATCAGGCAAGTAAGCAAGGCCATGCCCTGCGATAGCGAGTTCGGTAAGATCCAAGCTATTGTTTACTCGTGTCTCGCCATACACAGGTATCGCGAACGGTTTATTATGCTCTTGATAGATCCAAGTTCTTTGGCGGTTATCAAAGTGCAATAAGCAGCTATGGTGTTCAAGATCTTCCGGTTGTTGAGGAATCCCGTGTGTTTCAAGGTATTGAGGAGATGCAACCGTACGTTTCTTCCAATATCCTACCAACGAATAATAAAGCTCACTGTCAGGCAACGCACCACAGTGCAGCGCCAAATCATATCCATGGCTGAAAAGTTCGAGTGAATGGTTACCCACTACAATATCTAGGCTGATATCTGGATAGTGTTCATAAAATTGCTTCAATGATGGAATCACATAGCGCTGATTGATCGAGTGAGGTATTCCAATTTTAAGATGGCCATTGAGTGCTTGGTTATCATTACTTGCTTGATGTAAGCACTGTTCATACATGTTGATCACTTGCTTACAACGCTGGTAAAAAGCATTCCCTGAATCCGTTAACGCAATAGATCGAGTATTACGTTTGAGCAATGGGCTTTTTAAAGTATGTTCTAGTTTTGATATATGTCGACTTACCATTGCTGGCGATATATCTAGCTCATTCGCTGCGGCACGAAACCCATTGTATTCCACAACCCGACAAAACACTTTCATAGACTCAATCATAATCTTGCTACTTGCGTATGTAACTTTTTGATAAAGATACAATAAAAATCAAATACTACAAAAATAAAGGCCGCTCGAGGCGACCTTTACTTATTCAGAATGTTAGACTGAGACGTTATCTATCAATGATGATTAACGTGCTTTTGCGTCTAGAGCCACTTCTGGATCGGGTTCTTTGGTGATGCGGTTACGCAAGTCACGGCGGATAATTTCAATTGACCAGAACCATACTAGGTGACCAAAGATTTCTGATACGTTTTCGTACCAAGGTAGGTCCCATAGTGGAGGAGTCAGACCCATTGTAGTAAATGAGATCCAGTGAACTGCCACTGTTGCTAGGAAACCAGCTAGAAGACCTTGCCACAATTTAATTTTAGGGAAAACTTCAGCAACGATACAGTAACCAACAGCAAACACGATAGAGAACGTGATGTGTGTTACACCAACCCAGTTGAACACGTGACCTGCGAAAGTGTATACAGGTGAGTTTGGATCTGTCACATGTAAGTAATCGCGTAGGAACAAGTATGGAGGGTTAAGGAAATTACGAGAACAGTCAACGTTCGCTGCTGCACGGATTAGGTGTTCAGGAGCACATGCTGCTGTAAAAATATCAGAAGGGCTACGTGGAGGAAGTGGAACTTCACCGCCCCATTTTACGAATGCAGAAACGATACCAGCGATTAGGCCGATAAACGCAGCTAAACCATAACGTCTACGTGATGGATTGGTTTGCTCAAATAGATTCATGTTATTACCATAAAAATGTGAGTTAAAAAGATTGATAAAGATATTATCACCCTGTAGCCCACAAAATACGAATGTAGATCAAAAAAAGACAGTATATATTCATAAAATT
>NZ_WEKT01000101.1:0-5615 GCF_009874545.1 Vibrio eleionomae
CAGATAGCCAGTCGGATATAAATTTGATTTTTAAATCCATAACACAAGTCTCTTTCCAAGCCATAGTTAGTCCTCCTAACTATGAGTTTTAACTTATGTAAACGAAGTCTCCAGATCATTTTGTAAAGTATGTCCCCGGTTTGTACACCTCCCCAGCCCTCCCCAAAGGGAGGGAGCTTGTTCAACACTCAAAAACAAAAAAAGCGCCTTTACGGCGCTTGGTTATTACTGCACTTTATAAAATTTAGATACCATATTGAGCTTGGTATGCTTTAACTGCTTCAAGATGCTCAGCATTGCCATCTTGTTGTTCTAGGTAAGAAATCAGATCACTTAAGCTCACAATCGAAATTACCTTACATGCGAAGTCGCGCTCCACTTCTTGAATAGCAGAAAGCTCGCCTTTGCCTTTTTCTTGGCGGTCAATCGCAACCAAAACACCCGCTAAATCAGCACCGTTATTTTGGATGATTTCCATCGATTCGCGAATCGCAGTGCCTGCCGTAATCACATCATCAACAAGCATGATTCGACCTTCCAACGCACTACCAACCAAGTTACCGCCTTCGCCGTGATCTTTCGCTTCTTTACGGTTAAAACAGTATGGCGTATCGATATTATGATGATCTGCTAGAGCAACTGCTGTTGTGGTTGCGATTGGAATCCCTTTGTAAGCAGGGCCAAACAACACATCAAAATCGATGCCTGAATCCGCCAACGCCGCTGCATAGAAGCGACCTAAACGGGCCAAGTCAGATCCGGTATTAAACAAACCAGCGTTAAAGAAATATGGGCTTTTACGTCCGGATTTCAGAGTAAACTCACCAAATTTCAGCACTTCTCTCTCAAGGGCAAACTCAATAAACTCACGCTGGTACGCTTTCATAACTCTCTCTCTATGTTTCCCTATAACGGGTTATTTTGACACTCTCACCACCGGGTGGTGTCCAGACCATTTCCCCCGGGTGGTGAGAAAAACACAAAAAAATAGCCCCTTAAATAAGGAGCTATTTTTAAAAACTAGTTAGTAAGTGCTTCTTTCTGCACTTGAACAATATCGGCAATGCCCTTCTTGGCACTTTCCAGTAACGACATCAACTCTTCATGACTGAACGGTTCACCTTCTGCGGTACCCTGAATTTCAATCATCTTACCTTCTTCGGTCATGACCACATTCATATCGGTATCGGCATTGGAATCTTCAACATATTCCAAATCACAAAGTACGTCTTCGCCAAGAATACCAACAGAAACAGCAGCAACATGGCCTTTCATCGGGTTTTTCTTCAACTTGCCAGCTTTAATTAAATGCGCAAAAGCATCGGCCATAGCAACACTTGCACCAGTAATAGAAGCAGTACGAGTGCCCCCGTCGGCTTGAATCACATCACAATCGACGGTAATCATTAGCTCGCCCATCGCTTTCAAATCAACCACAGCACGTAAACTGCGTGCGATAAGACGTTGAATTTCCATCGTACGTCCGCCCTGCTTACCATTTGCAGCTTCGCGGCGAGTACGAGTATGAGTAGCACGAGGAAGCATACCGTATTCCGCAGTCACCCAACCTTTACCTTGGCCTTTTAACCAACGAGGCACACTTTCTTCAACGGTTGCGTTACACAATACTTTCGTATTACCAAATTCAACTAATACAGAACCTTCTGCATAAGCGGTGTAATTCCGAGTAATTTTGATTGGACGCACTTGATCCGCTGCGCGGTTATTTGGACGCATAATTCTCTGCCTTTATTGGGTGAGATGTAATCGATTTGGCGCAGATTATAACGGAAATATTCACAGCTTCCTACCCTGCTATCGCACACGCCGAATGAAATCTGCTTTGTAATTCATCCTAATCTCTTATTGCTCCTACATTGATCCGAATAAATCTATGTTAGTATGATGGTTATTAAAAATACGCCTTAACAGTTTAGGACTAAGGACACACTGATGATTTACAGCATGACCGCGTATTCACGCAAAGAAGTGAAAGGTGACTGGGGCAGTGCCGTTTGGGAAATCCGTTCGGTTAACCAACGTTACTTAGAAACTTACTTCCGTCTACCAGAGCAATTTCGTGGTCTGGAACCTGTGCTTCGCGAGCGTTTTCGTAAACGCCTAGCACGCGGTAAAGTTGAGTGTAGCCTACGCTTTGAAGCAAACCCAGCAGCACAAAGTGAGCTGACCATTAATGAACCACTTGCAGAACAAGTGATTAAAGCAGCCAATCAAATCATGCATATGACGGGTGAACTAAGCCGCATCAATCCATTCCAAGTCATGCAATGGCAAGGTGTTATGGAAACACCTGAACAAGATATCGATGCGATCAATAAAGAGCTATTAAAGGCTTTTGACGAAGGTGTAACCGAGTTTATCGATGCCCGTGGTCGTGAAGGGGAAAACATGAAAGCCCTCATCGAACAGCGCCTAACGGCTATTAGTGAAGAAGTGGCACAGGTACGTACTCGTATGCCAGAAATTATTGAATGGCAACGCGAACGTCTGCAAACCAAATTTGCTGAAGCTCAAGTAGAACTCGACCCCACCCGTATCGAACAAGAAATGATTCTTCTAGCGCAAAAATCAGATGTAGCAGAAGAGCTTGATCGCTTAGACTCTCACGTTAAAGAAGCACGTAACGTACTGAAAAAAGGTGGCTCGTGTGGTCGCCGTCTCGATTTTATGATGCAAGAATTCAACCGTGAATCAAACACGCTTGCCTCAAAATCCATCAGTACCGATATCACTGCATCAGGTGTTGAATTAAAAGTGCTTATTGAACAGATGCGCGAACAGATCCAAAACATCGAATAACCACTTATTCATAGAATTAGGGCAGCATTGTGAGTCCATGCTGCCCTTTTTTATCGCTCAAAGTTGGCTTGCTATTTAAGCACAGCGATAGAAATCATTCACTTGCTGAGTGCTCAGTGGGTAAGAACAGTAATTACCTTGCGCATAAACACTGTTAATCTCAGAAAATGTCTTTAATTCAGGTTGATTAACACCACAAAGAACGATCTTTTTCGCATACCCTTTCAACTTGTTAAGAAAGTTAATTTTTACAACTTTACGAGCAAGGTGATGTGAGAAATCCGCATCTAACTTAATCCCATCCCAAATTTTTAATTTGAGATAACGGTTGTGCAGATCTTTACGAGCATCATAATCATTGAGCCAAACTTCAACGCCTTTTGCTCTCAGCAAACGGATATTTTTT
Source organism: Vibrio eleionomae (assembly GCF_009874545.1). Lineage (NCBI taxonomy): Bacteria > Pseudomonadati > Pseudomonadota > Gammaproteobacteria > Vibrionales > Vibrionaceae > Vibrio > Vibrio eleionomae. Next base: position 3,227 of record NZ_WEKT01000101.1, read on the forward strand.
ATAAAACGCTCCATTTGCTCTGCAAATAAGTCATAACCATTCACTTCTAGAACAAGTCGATCTCGGCAATGAGATGCGATTTTGGCAACAAAGTTAGAATCAGCAATAAAAGCCATATCGATATTGAATGAGACTCGCGTATTTAGCCTATCGACTAATTCAACTGCTTGGTGCCATTGTTGCTCTATAATCGCTTGAAAGCAGGCATCGTCAGCTTGTCGAAAAAAGTTGGTCGAGTCATAGCCTTCCCCCGCATTAAAGTGCATTTCTGGAAGAAACTCGAACGCAAACAGTGAATGGCTATCTTCAGCATAAATTGGTTGATATTTAGCAGCAAAAGCGGCAAGTAATGTTCCCTGCAAATTAAATACTAAGCATTGATCGTCCTGGGTTTCGATAAGTTTTTGCATAGTCTTTTGCTTCACGTTCGTTAGTTTAAAACAATTGAGTTGCGGTTATTTATACCGCTTTTACGTAACATGCCCAAAAATGTTATCTATTTTGTCCATATCACAGACGTTTAATGTTACGTATGCTAAACGGGCAAAGACTTTGTGGAAACGTTTGTCAGAAAAGTTTTTTCAGTTGCTGAATGTAGTTCAAATAATTTGAATAACTGAGTAGTTTGTAAATATATGAAATGATCAAAAAGGGGGACTTCACGTCCCCAGAAAAATAAATATTCGTTTATTGAATAAAGTAGGTTTCAAATTCAGCCACAGTTGGCGTGCCTTTACTCGATAAAATTGTGAAATTCACTTTTTTCAGGCTAACCGCATCAAACGTAATGACACCAGTAGATGTACCTGATGCAATCACCTCATCAGTATCATTATTCGTTAACTGCCAGCTAGTGATATTGCCGCTATAGTCATCTGCTTCACGAATCACAACCGCGTTGATAGTTTGAGCTGTTTTCCATTTGATCGACACCGTACCTGTGCTGCCTTTAGGTGCCCAAAGTGTTGTACTATCGCCATCTCTAACCGAGCCGTAACTTCCCATCCCTTTGCCATCACCGTCTGAGCCTGCACCGATTGATAGATTGGTTTCTCCGCTTACATCAATCGAAGCTGAATCATCGCTACTTGATGTGTCTGATGATGAGTCAGAGGTATCACTATTAGACGATGATGTGTCATCAGCTGTTTCATTACTTTCTTCTGTTCGTGTGCTTGTCGCACATTTACCATCAGAAACAGCGTAATCATTTTGAGTACCAGCGGTTGCAAGCACAATCGATTGAACACAATCAGTCTCATCTAAAGTATATTGATATGGAATAGTAATCGACGTAGTAGAAACAGGATCTGGACCAGCAGGATGGTTAGTTGAATTATCTAACCAAGTGACATCATTAAATTGATTGCCACTGAGATCCCAATAGCCCATGTCATCAGTATAAAATGTGCCGATCGGGTTTTGCACATCGTTGAAGACATTGTTTTCAGCCTTAATTTGACCACCGATACGAGGATTCATACCTGATTTAGATACATGGGCATAGTAGTTATTAAACGCGTGTACTGTACCGTGACGTAAAAGAGGTAAGCGAGAATCAATATTCTCATAACGGTTGTGATGGAATGTTATATACGTATTCTCAGTATCATTATCACTTGAACCAATCAATCCTCCACGTCCCGAGTGGTGTAGATAGTTATATGAAACAGTGACATATTGCGTTGTTGCTTTCATATCAATCAATGAGTCATAACCATCTTTCTCACCACCTGATGCTTCTAATTCATTGTGATCAATCCAGATATTATGGACGTTTTTCTCTAAACCAATCGCATCACCGCCATTAGAAATCGGTGATCCTGATTTTTTCACATTACGTACGTGCACATTACGGATAATGATATTTGATGCATCACGGATATGAATGCCAATTTCATCGAATAAAGCCTCACCTTGGCCAATTAATGAAATATTACTCACGCCCTTAAACTGAATAGCATCACCACGTGTATTACAACTACCAGATGCTTGTTCGGTATTATCGTGGTTAATTGTGCCTGTCACGTAAATGGTTAATGGAGTGTCATCACTCGAGCGATTGCACATAGCTTGGTTAATTTCAGTACCCGTCGTTGCATAAACGACGTCACCACCTTCTCCGCCAGTCGTACCACCATTAAGAGAGGCGTAACCATCAACGCCCGCCCAGGCATTTATTGCACTGAATAGACAAACAGAAAGGGTTGTAAAACGAAAAATAGACGATGTTGTCATTCTTTTTATCTCATTCTAAGCCATCACTATTAATGGCCCAAGAAAGATAAAACATACAAAATATTAATGGTTTTACTGGATGATTATTTTGAATAAAAATCACAATACAAGTTACTGTTTTTATTAAAAATCACAATTATTACTTTTATTT
>NZ_WEKT01000102.1:0-4556 GCF_009874545.1 Vibrio eleionomae
CTCTTATGTATAAGAACCTATTAAAATAAATCACTTGATTTTTAATATTAATAGAATTATGTCCATATAATATATTGACAATGGGTGAATCACTTTATCGATGAGTTCCTATTAGAGTTTTAATGATAACCAATGCTCATTTGGGTTCGATAGTCTCAAGTTAACCATGTGTATGGCATACTAAAGCCTCAGCTTCGAAACTGAATGCAGATTCACAACTCAGATGCCAGACACAACCATAAGCTACATCGAACATGTTCCTTAGAATCAAAACGATATACATATGGTAAAAAACCCTTACATTACATCTAAATTCTCACTATAAAAATCATTACAGCTAGTTTAAAATGCTCGCTCATTATCCATGTATAGAAGAAGAAATCCTCACAATTGTGCAGATGAACTAGAAACGCTTCTTCTCTTGCTAACAAACTCTTTAACATAGGTAGCTGTGTGGCCTTTCATCTATTAGAACTCGTTTTGTTGTTTTTCATTTCCTTGAGTTCACTATTTGTTCTAAGGAAAATTGCAAAAAAAATAGGCCTAGTAGATAAGCCAAATGGTCGAAAGATTCACGAAGGGAATATCCCATTAATTGGTGGCATATCCATATGCTCTACCCTCGTGTATTTTTTACTGAGTAACGGCTCGATACTCCCCAACTCATACATATTCATCTCATGTATTGTCTTACTGGTATTGGTAGGAGCATTGGATGATAAATATGATATTAGCTACAAAGTAAGGTTTCTAATCCAAGCCATTCTGTCTTTAATTATGATGATTCACGCCCACATAGAACTGCTTGAATTAGGACATTTATTCGGATTCGGCAAGGTTACCCTCGGGCCCTTTGGATACATCATTACTGTCTTAGCTGTGATAGGTGCTATTAATGCATTTAACATGATTGACGGTATTGATGGGCTCTTAGGTGCGATTTCAATCGTAGCATTCGGTGGGTTAGGCATAATGCTATTTCATGATGGGCAAATGAACTATTCCTATTTATGCCTCGTCATTGTTGTTATCATTCTTCCGTACTTATGTCTAAACCTTGGTGTCTTTGGTCGTAAATACAAAGTATTCATGGGAGATGCCGGGAGTATGCTTATAGGGTTTAGCTTAATTTGGCTATTACTGTTATCGAGTCAAAATGGTACTAACCCACCACTGAGACCAGTCACAGCTCTTTGGTTAATCGCAATCCCTCTAATGGACATGGTTTCATTAATGATTCGTCGTGTTCGTAAAGGTCATTCCCCATTTAAGCCTGATCGAGAACACTTGCATCATATTTTCCAACGCATTGGATTTTCATCGACGCACACCGTTATGATAATTACGTTGTTAGCTACAGCGCTTGCTGCATATGGCATTATCGGAGAGATGCTTGATGTGAGTGAAGCATGGATGTTTTATTCATTTATCCTATGTTTTGTTATCTATCTTGTGGCTATCAGTTACGTTTGGAAGATTACTTCATTTATAAAGAAATCGATTAAATTCATTTTTCACTAAAATTCTTTGGCCACGTCCAAATCTTGTCAAGGCGACAATTTGACCAGTGCGATGAATAAAATCAAAAAAAAACGGCTTTCTCAAAGAAAGCCGTTTTTTTGTTAAAGAGTAAANTGCATCAGCTATACCAATACATCTTCAATTGCGTCTAAATATTTTTGGATAACAATCTTCTCATCAAACTCTGCTTCAATTTTTGTTCGACTAGCGACCCCCATCCTGAGTCTATCTTGATGAGACATTACAATTATTTTATCTAGGGCTAATACCAAACTTTCGGTGCTGCGAGGTTTACATAAAAAACCATTAACGCCGTCATCTACCGTTTCTCTACAGCCAACATTATCTGTAGTAACTATCGGTTTGCCCATAGCACCTGATTCGAGTAACGACTTAGGCACTCCCTCTCGGTAAAAGGAAGGAAGAACCATGCAATCAACTTGAGCAATTTCTTTTTCAACCTGATCCGATACCCCTAAGTAAGAAACGATTCCTTCACTCACCCAATCCGACATTTGCTTTTTGCTTACAGCAGAAGGGTTATCGACATCTAAGAATCCCAGCAGACGAAACTCTACTTTATTACCGTATCGTTCTCTGAGCTCACGAGCCGCCTCAACATAATGACCGATCCCCTTATCAAATAACATACGAGCAATCAGTAAAAAACGTACTACCCCATCATCTTTTGCCGGAGAAAGGGAAAAACGAGAAAGATCAGCACCAGAGCCAGGTAGTCGATCAGTCTTATCTAAAGAGGCCATCCCAGCTTCTAAAAATAGCTTTCTATCATCTTCATTTTGGAAGAAAATCTTTTGAGCATATCGTTGACTTACCTTGTATAAGAAACGAGCTAACTTTGATGAAAGACTTTCATTTATAAATAATATGCCTAATCCTGCGATATTATTTATTGAAGGTATACCATGTAGTTTTGCAGCTAGTGTACTATAAATATTATTCTTTGGTGTAAAATTTAATACCACATCAACTTTGTTATTTTTATAAAACAAATAAAACTTTGTAAAAGTAGCAATATCCTTTAAAGGATTAGTTCCACCTTGATCAATAAATATATCAATATATTCTGCACCTAAATCAACTAATCTAGCCGAGTAATCATCAGGAGGTGCGATAGCGTAGACTTTATATCCACGCTCGATTAGCATTTTTATAGTGTTCTTTCTAAAGTTATATAAATACCAACTAGTATTAGATGTAATAGCTACACTTTTCAATTTAACACCTTATTCAGTATTTTTTCAAAATACCATGTTTAATACCTTTAAGCATATTCTTAATTCTCCCCCTACGAGGAGGTATAGTTGCAAGTAATAAAAATTTAATTGGCATGTTAAAAATTATTTTTAGTTTATATGATAATGGGAAACAAGTTTCTCTAAGTGAAAAAATCCAATTTCTAAATACATAGTAAAGTCTAAAATCAGAACCAAAGTTTATTTTTTTTCCAAAAAAAAGATTTTTATCACCAGAGCCTAAATTATGCGTCATTTTCTTATTTCGTGTCATTATGACTTTATAACCCAAATCTCTTGCCCTATAGCACCATTCAATATCTATAGAATCTATAAACCAATGAGCCTTGTTTATCCCAATCCTTAATAAACTATCGACGGGAATTAATGTTCCAGACGAAATTATAGATTTGACAGCATAACAATTATTATTAAGCTCCTCTGCCCCCTTAAAATACTTCTCGTACACAGAGCCATCACGCTCATTAATTACAGATGGTCCAATACAAGCGACTTTTATATTATTATCACGAAGGATGAAATAATCTTTTATTAGACTATCAACCAGACCATCATCTATTTTTGAGTCTTGATCAAAGGTAATTATAAAATCAGAATTTTTGTATGCTTCAAAAAAACCAACATTCTGAGCATAACCGATCCCTTCATTATGACCTAAATATATATAATTCACCACTTCTTCGTTGAAAGTCACTTTCATTTCATCAGGACTGTTATCGACAATGATTATATTCGAAACTTGCTGACTTAATATTTCAATCATCTGTGATAAATGGTCTAAATTGGGATTAAACGTAACTATCAATGCAGATATTCTATTATTTAAATTCATTATTTTTCAATACTCTAAATAGACTATTATGAGATGCTGGCATTAAAAACCATATATTAAATTTAACTATGAATCTATTTTAAATATTTTTGCCAACTTATTTATATATCTATAGAATAGATTTCTAGATTTATTTTTTTTCATATGTTCATGATACATAAAATAGTCATGAACAAATCGAGCATCATGTTTACCCAGGTTCAAAACTTCACATTTATTTTTTCTACATGCATAACTGAAAGATAGCTGATCACGGTGAACACCCGAAATAAACTCTGACCACCACGTATTCGACGTTTTGATCATAACTTCATCATTATGTCTACGTAATAAAATATTAGCTTCCTTTAAAAAAAGTTCATGATATCCTTCTTTACGATACCTATTCATTTGCCTGTTTACTTTATAAAAAATTGAATATCCTAAACTTTTTACAGTTTTAGCTTCCATATATACATCACGAGCAACAGAATGCTCGTAAAGAGCTATATGCTTATCGTCATTTTTACCCATTTTTTCGAATAAATTAGTAAGGCTACTTAGTATTTCAATATTAGAATCTATATATAGTGATATATCATGATTTTTAAAAACAATATGAGGGTTTAATTTATAATATCGATTGAAAATTAAAGAATTATCCATCTTAGGCTTTATTATTAATTTCCACCCCACTGGTATAGATATATCTTCATCAGATATAATTATATAGTCAGTATCTTTATCTATAAAAGATACCGGGTGAATCTTATCGTAACCACCCGACAAAACCGTATAAACTACTTTTTTCATAAAAATTAATATACACTTTACTTTTTAATATTTGGCAACTTATATAAATCAAAGTATCCATCAATATAATATTTAATAAAATTGAAAAGTTTTTTAAATCGTCTTTCAAATAAAAACACAAGAAAATAAATAAC
>NZ_WEKT01000103.1:0-4551 GCF_009874545.1 Vibrio eleionomae
GTATTACAGGTTGTTAATATTTTAATAAATACATAATTAATGAATCTGATAAATATAATTATAATAAATATAAATTTTGATAACTTTTCTTATCATAAATATTTTTATTAAAGTAATAGGACTGGGGAAATACGATCCCCAAGTATCCCGAATGTTTTTTATATGATGATTTAGTTACTGAATTGTAATTCTCCGCGCTCGTTTTTCCATAAATGAGCTTTGTTGGTTTTAATGAGATGTGCAGCAGCGGCGGGGCTCACGGCAGCAGTTTGTCCTTTGCTGCATATTGTTGGAGTATCCCATTCGTTATCACGATAAAGACCTGCTTCGTCATATTCAATTACTACTTTCATAGGAACCTCTTTTTATTTAAACGCCGAGTAACTTCTTGTTACATTAATATTGTTCAGGAAGAAAATCATCTAATAAAAATGAAAATTAAGTTTAATAAATAGTGTTTTTAATAAGAGTTTTAGTAATCACTAAACATTTTGTTTCATAATCATTGCTAAATATTACATAGACTTATCTGTGTTATTTACCACGGATATGGTTGTGTGATTATGGTCACATCTTCGTGTGGAATGAGATGTATAACGATTTTTTGTTGGATTTTTTATAAAAAATGTGTCAACCAAGAGAGGTAGCAGGGAAATGCGAACGATTGTTGGACGGAGTTAGGGCCATTTCACGCTATTTGGCGAGATAACATACTGAATAGTGTTCCAAAAGTGGAACACGCGTCCGCTTTGCCGGTCTTGACATAAATTTGTTTTGATCTCACGCATTAGAGTGGTTATGTTATTGATAATTCAGCGCTATAGGTAGTCGCTAATCACTATATAAAGGAGTGAATCATGACAGAGCATGCCTGTGTTTCTTTTATGTTGATCAAGGATGGCGAAATTCTTGTTGAACAACGATCAATGACAAAAGAGCACGATGCCGGTTTAATTGCGATTCCTGGTGGTCACATGGAACCTGGAGAGAATCCAGAGCAAACTCTCATCCGTGAGATGGCAGAAGAGCTGGAAGTGACACCGACTGACTATCGTTATTTATGTACTTTGTATCACTTAACGACAGAGACTCAGAAAATTCATTACTATGTAATTAATAGTTGGGAAGGGACGATCAGTGCTCAAGAAGCTGATGAAGTGTATTGGAGAGAATTGTCGACGGCGAATCTTGATATTGGCTCTGATCGTTCTGCTGTAAACGAATACTTTCGTGTTATAAAAACACAACCTGACTTTTTTGTAGCGTAATCTTAAAAATATTTAGGGACAAATATGAATAAAATTAGGAAGTTGGGCTATCAGTACCTAAATATGATAGAAGATTTAGGTTTACTGTTGATCGCGGTACTGACCGTGATTGCGATGGGAACTGAAGTCGTGACCATTTATCAGCAAAAAGCAGTCATGCTCGGCGATTTATTGTTGCTCTTTATCTACTTAGAAGTACTTGCGATGGTTGGGCTCTATCTGAAAAGTGGGCGTTTACCTGTGCGAATGCCGCTTTATATCGTCATTGTGGCCTTAGCTCGATATATGGCACTCGATATGAAGAATTTAGACGCGATTAACATGATCAGTATTTCGGCAGCTATTCTAATTGTTGCAACGTCAATCCTAGTGATTCGATTTGGACACAAAAAATTCCCCTATGGGGATAGCGATGCCGATCAGTAAGATTCTCTCGATTAGAGCGCCAGCAATGGCGCTTTTTTTATGCCTTCCTAAAAGATACCTGTCCTGTTAAGTACCCTTGTTAAATGTTGTGCTGAAATAGTATGAGGTAAAAGTAAGGTTATGATATTATTGCTTTTATTTTTTATGACTCAGCAAGGATTGGCAATGCCACTGATTACCACCCCTAGAACGATTATTGATGTGCTAACGGTCGATGATGCGCAAGCACTGCAACATTATTATGTCAGTAATCAAGAACATTTAGCGCCATGGGAGCCGATGAGAGGTGATGATTACTTTTCCTTAACCAACATGCAGCAATTGATAGCACAAGGGATTGAGGGCTTTGCACAGAAGTCTAATTTTCGTTTTGTCGCCTTTACGCCAGATCGCAATACGATTATCGGTTGCGCGAATTTTACTGGTGTGATGAGAGGTGTTTTTCAAGCGTGCTTTTTAGGCTACAGCATCGATAAGCAGTTTGAAGGTCAAGGGTATATGACGGAAATATTGGATGGGACTATTCAATATATGTTTGAGCATGAAAAATTGCATCGCATCATGGCGAACTATATGCCAAAGAATAAGGCCAGTGCCCGTGTATTAGAAAAGTGCCAATTTGAAGAAGAAGGTTATGCTCGTCATTACCTGAAAATTGCTGGATGTTGGGAAGACCATGTGATGACTGCAAGACTCAATCCTAACTTTGAATAGAGATCACGTGATACCGTATATTTCGCGGTATAAATACTCCATGTGTGATGGGAGGCTAATTTTTAACCTTTTTGATGTTTTTGTCATCAATGTTTATTAGTTATAGTTAGACGAAAGAACTGGGTTGTCGGGTGAGTTCTTGTCTTCTTATAACTAGGAGGCGACAAGATGGTCGCTGAAATGACAGTGTGTACGTCTACGCGGACTACTGATGAACACTTAACCGCGTTAGCGCAACTGGTTAAGAATGAAGTTAGAGATGTCTCAGAACTCAATGCTCTCGTGGAAATCATTGCGGATGTATTTGCCGCTGATCGTGTTTCCGTCTCTATCTGCTTAAATCAGGCCGATAGACTCATATCCTGTTATCCAACCCAAAAAATCTCGCTTCCCGATCTTCATGTGCTTAATAACTGTGTATTAGAGCAACATGACTTACTTTTCATCCGCGATATTGCAAGCGATACTCAATGGTCTCACGCTGCGAATATGATCGGTCATACTCCGTTAACTCGCTATGTTGGGATTCCTATTACTCTAAGCGACGTTCCTGTTGGCGTGCTCGGTATTTTTAATCCCGATAGTACGGTGACTAACAATGCATTTAGTCGCGTAAGGTTATTTGCGTTGTCTATCGAGGGAATGTTATTAGCTAAAGTTCATGCCTACCAAACTGAACAAACTAAACTTAAATTAGAGCAGCAACAAAAGATATGCGATCGTGAAGCTCGTTTATTGCATGAAGTTGAAGATATTTCTGGTGTTGGCGCATGGGAATATGATGTAAACGAGCAACAGCTCTTTTGGACCAAAAAGACTCGTGAAATTCATGGTGTGGATTCAAGTTACGTACCTGACTTAGAATCGGCGAATACGTTCTACCCAGTTGAATATCGTCATGTGATCGATGAGAAAATACAACATGCGATCAAAACCCATTCAAATTGGAATTACGAATTACCTTTTACTCGTTCTGATGGAAAGGAACTTTGGGTAAATATATCTGGTCGGACTATCTATAAAAATGGCAGCTTGTATCGATTAATTGGCGGCTTTGAGAATATCAGTGACCGTCGGAAGAAAGATAGTCGATTGCGTGAAAGCGAGCGATTGCAAAGTGAAAAAAGTAACGAACTATCAACGATTATCACCAATATGACTCAAGGCGTTGCCGTGTTCGGTCCTGATTTCAGACTGAAATATTGGAATCAGCAATATGTTGATATTTTGCCTAGAGATCCTGTACGAATGCAATTAGGAACCTCATTTCGCGAGATCTTAGACGATGTTCTGGCCCAAGATTACTCTGATCATGCAGCGGATGATATATTCCTGCAAATGAAAAAATATTTTTGCCATAACGAAACGATGCAAATCACTTATACACTAGCAAACCGTCGTATTGTCTCATCGTTATATAGCCCGTTACCTGAGGGGGGGTGGGTAACGACTGTTGAAGATGTGACAGAACGAGAAGAAGCGGCCAAAAAAATCACTTACGCCGCTCATCACGATACGTTAACAGAATTAGCGAATCGGACGCTTTTTAACACAACGTTAAATGAAGCTCTCCACGAAGTAAAATTCGAAGCGAGCAGAACTCAGTATGTGTTGATGTTACTTGATCTTGATGGTTTTAAATCGGTCAATGATACCTATGGGCATATTATTGGTGATGAAATATTAAAGCATGCGTCTTCACGTTTACTTAATTCCGTTCGTGAGCAAGATTTAGTTGCACGGTTCGGTGGTGATGAGTTTGCTATTTTATTATCCGGCTCTACAGATATGCTAGGCTGTGCTGAACGTGTTGCTCAAGATATATTAATTTCGATTCAACAACCCTATAGGATTGATGATTTACGTATTGAGATAGGGATTAGTATTGGTATCTCTATGGTTCGCCATCAAGATTCAACGTTAAGTGATGTTATACATCGTTCTGATACGGCTCTGTATAACGTGAAGCGCAACGGGAAAAATGACTATTTAATTTATAGCGAAGAGCAGACAATATAATTGTTCAATTGTTATCAATTTATATAATTTTTAACGCCAGTAAATAATAAATTCCTTATTTAGTAACTTGTATTATTTGTTTAAATAATAATCTATTTATCTACTGTTTATTACAGTACGACGT
>NZ_WEKT01000104.1:0-4494 GCF_009874545.1 Vibrio eleionomae
AATAGCCAATAGGTGTTTTGAATGTTACGACGATATTGTCGACAAGTTGTGTAGTGCTTGGAATCGTTTTTGTGCAGACAAAAGCAGAGTCATGTCGCTCTGCTTTAGAGATTGGACCATATTGACCAGTTAATTAGTGAGATTGGTATAAAAGTACCGAAGAACCAATGCTTTTTATCGAGCCTAATGCTCTATACATACGATTAGGCATAGAAAATCCATAGCCATTTTTCTAGATTGGGGAAAATCAGATAAAGATAAGAAGTTCGGAAAGGTAGAAAGCAAAAAACCCAGCCATTAGGCTGGGTTTCTTTAAATTAAAGCCTGGCGATGACCTACTCTCACATGGGGAAGCCCCACACTACCATCGGCGCGATTTCGTTTCACTTCTGAGTTCGGCATGGGATCAGGTGGGTCCAAAATGCTATGGTCGCCAAGCAAATTCTTTTTGTTACCGCTATCGCAGCAACAATTAATTCAGAAAGCTGTCGTTCTCTACACAATCAAGTGTGTCTCTATATCGAGTCCGATACAAAACCTTTTTGGTGTTGTATGGTTAAGTCTCACGGGCCATTAGTACAGGTTAGCTCAACGCCTCACAACGCTTACACACCCTGCCTATCAACGTTCTAGTCTCGAACAACCCTTTAGGACGCTTANAGCGCCAGGGAAGACTCATCTCAGGGCTCGCTTCCCGCTTAGATGCTTTCAGCGGTTATCGATTCCGAACTTAGCTACCGGGCAATGCGTCTGGCGACACAACCCGAACACCAGAGGTTCGTCCACTCCGGTCCTCTCGTACTAGGAGCGCCAAACACCGCCGTCGATATGAACTCTTGGGCGGTATCAGCCTGTTATCCCCGGAGTACCTTTTATCCGTTGAGCGATGGCCCTTCCATTCAGAACCACCGGATCACTATGACCTGCTTTCGCACCTGCTCGAATTGTCATTCTCGCAGTCAAGCGGGCTTATGCCATTGCACTAACCTCACGATGTCCAACCGTGATTAGCCCACCTTCGTGCTCCTCCGTTACTCTTTGGGAGGAGACCGCCCCAGTCAAACTACCCACCAGGCACTGTCCTCACCCCAGATTATGGGGCCAAGTTAGAACATCAAACATACAAGGGTGGTATTTCAAGGTCGGCTCCACAATCACTAGCGTGACTGNTTCATAGCCTCCCACCTATCCTACACATGTAGGCTCAATGTTCAGTGCCAAGCTGTAGTAAAGGTTCACGGGGTCTTTCCGTCTAGCCGCGGGTACACTGCATCTTCACAGCGATTTCAATTTCACTGAGTCTCGGGTGGAGACAGCGTGGCCATCATTACGCCATTCGTGCAGGTCGGAACTTACCCGACAAGGAATTTCGCTACCTTAGGACCGTTATAGTTACGGCCGCCGTTTACCGGGGCTTCGATCAACCGCTTCGAGTTACCTCTAACAGCATCAATTAACCTTCCGGCACCGGGCAGGCGTCACACCGTATACGTCATCTTACGATTTTGCACAGTGCTGTGTTTTTAATAAACAGTTGCAGCCACCTGGTATCTGCGACTCTCAATAGCTCCAAGAGTAANTCTCTTCACCGTCAAGAGCGTACCTTCTCCCGAAGTTACGGTACCATTTTGCCTAGTTCCTTCACCCGAGTTCTCTCAAGCGCCTTGGTATTCTCTACCCGACCACCTGTGTCGGTTTGGGGTACGATTCCTTACAATCTGAAGCTTAGAGGCTTTTCCTGGAAGCATGGCATCAATGACTTCANCACCTTAGTNACTCGACATCGTGTCTCGGCCTTAGAGGAAACCGGATTTACCTAATTTCCAAGCCTACGCACTTGAACCTGGACGACCGTCGCCAGGCCCACCTAGCCTTCTCCGTCCCCCCATCGCAATTGTAAGAAGTACGGGAATATTAACCCGTTTCCCATCGACTACGCTTTTCAGCCTCGCCTTAGGGGTCGACTTACCCTGCCCCGATTAACGTTGGACAGGAACCCTTGGTCTTCCGGCGTGGAGGTTTTTCACCCCCATTATCGTTACTCATGTCAGCATTCGCACTTCTGATACCTCCAGCAGACTTTACAATCCACCTTCAACGGCTTACAGAACGCTCCCCTACCCAATACTCTAAAAGAGCATTGCCGCAGCTTCGGTTTACAACTTAGCCCCGTTACATCTTCCGCGCAGGCCGACTCGACTAGTGAGCTATTACGCTTTCTTTAAATGATGGCTGCTTCTAAGCCAACATCCTAGCTGTCTAAGCCTTCCCACATCGTTTCCCACTTAGCTGTAATTTGGGACCTTAGCTGGCGGTCTGGGTTGTTTCCCTCTCCACGACGGACGTTAGCACCCGCCGTGTGTCTCCCGGATAGTACTTACTGGTATTCGGAGTTTGCAAAGGGTTGGTAAGTCGGGATGACCCCCTAGCCTTAACAGTGCTCTACCCCCAGTAGTATTCGTCCGAGGCGCTACCTAAATAGCTTTCGGGGAGAACCAGCTATCTCCGAGTTTGATTGGCCTTTCACCCCTAGCCACAGGTCATCCGCTAATTTTTCAACATTAGTCGGTTCGGTCCTCCAGTTGATGTTACTCAACCTTCAACCTGCCCATGGCTAGATCACTCGGTTTCGGGTCTATATCCAGAGACTGNGCGCCCAGTTAAGACTCGCTTTCGCTACGGCTCCCCTAAACGGTTAACCTTGCCACTGAATATAAGTCGCTGACCCATTATACAAAAGGTACGCAGTCACCCCATAAAGAGGCTCCTACTGCTTGTACGTACACGGTTTCAGGTTCTATTTCACTCCCCTCACAGGGGTTCTTTTCGCCTTTCCCTCACGGTACTGGTTCACTATCGGTCAGTCAGGAGTATTTAGCCTTGGAGGATGGTCCCCCCATATTCAGACAGGATATCACGTGTCCCGCCTTACTCGATTTCACCANAAATACGTTAACGGTTACGGGGCTATCACCCGGTATCGCGTGCCTTTCCAGACACTTCACCTGACGCATAAATGNCTTAAGGGCTAATCCGGTTTCGCTCGCCGCTACTACCAGAATCTCGGTTGATTTCTTTTCCTCGGGGTACTTAGATGTTTCAGTTCTCCCGGTTCGCCTCTTTAACCTATGTATTCAGTTAAAGATAACTGCTTATGCAGTTGGGTTTCCCCATTCGGACATCGTAGACTCAAGTGGCTCTTACTGCCTCATCTACGCTTATCGCAAGTTAGTACGTCCTTCATCGCCTCTGACTGCCAAGGCATCCACCGTGTACGCTTAGTCACTTAACCATACAACCCAAAAAAGTTTTGAGTTGAACTCAAGTGGCTCTTACTGCCTCATCTACGCTTATCGCAAGTTAGTACGTCCTTCATCGCCTCTGACTGCCAAGGCATCCACCGTGTACGCTTAGTCACTTAACCATACAACCCAAAAAAGTTTTGAGTTGAACTATTTGTCTCCACTTTGAAAAAGTGAAATCAAAGGTTAGTCACCAAGGTTGTCTGCATTTTTATACATGTTGCAGACTCGATATTGCCGGACTCAATTTTGAATACTTACTTAAAAAGTAAGCTTCCCAAGAACACTTGAATGTGTGTTGGTTATTTTCATAAAGAAAATAATTGAGAACTTTTACAANTCGCCTCTGACTGCCAAGGCATCCACCGTGTACGCTTAGTCACTTAACCATACAACCCAAAAAAGTTTTGAGTTGATGAACAANTCACCAAGGTTGTCTGCATTTTTATACATGTTGCAGACTCGATATTGCCGGACTCAATTTTGAATACTTACTTAAAAAGTAAGCTTCCCAAGAACACTTGAATGTGTGTTGGTTATTTTCATAAAGAAAATAATTGAGAACTTTTACAAACATTCTAAAAGAATGTTTTGTCAGCTTTCCAAATTATTAAAGAGCAAAAGTACATTNTCAGCACTTTCTAAAGATTTTCAGCGTCACTAATTCCAACCACATACGTGTTACTGAAGTGGTTTGGAATCCGTTTCCAAAAATATTTAGAGAGTGGTGGGCGATACCGGGTTCGAACCAGTGACCCCCTGCTTGTAAGGCAGGTGCTCTCCCAACTGAGCTAATCGCCCACATTATTTGATTTCCTGTGGAAGGAAATGGTGGGTCGTACAGGATTCGAACCTGTGACCAATTGATTAAAAGTCAACTGCTCTACCAACTGAGCTAACGACCCATGGTATCCCGTAGGGGAGTCGAACCCCTGTTACCGCCGTGAAAGGGCGGTGTCCTAGGCCTCTAGACGAACGGGACACTAAGATACTCTTTGCTTTCTAAACCGTATCAATCTGTGTGAACACTCATCGCAATAATCTTATCGTTAAGGAGGTGATCCAGCGCCAGGTTCCCCTAGCGCTACCTTGTTACGACTTCACCCCAGTCATGAACCACAAAGTGGCAAGCGTCCCCCCGAAGGTTAAACTACCTGCTTCTTTTGCAGCCCACTCCCATGGTGTGACGGGC
>NZ_WEKT01000105.1:0-4334 GCF_009874545.1 Vibrio eleionomae
GATAATATTGTCATTCATGATAGAGAATATATTATTTGGGATAAGTTTTCTAAAAAGCATAAAGATTGGATTGGACGGGTCAAAAATACTAATACTGACTTTCTAGGTAAGAATATATGGTTATCTCGTAGTGGGTATGAGACTTATAGAAACGAATTTATTGTAGAGGCTGTTTTAAATAACCATAATTGGTTGATTATTGATCCCACAGAGTTATCTATAGAAGACCAAATATCCATTTTTTCATCTGCTAATATGGTCGCAGGAATTGAAGGTACTGCATTTCATAATATGATTTTTTGTGAAAATATTATAGATGACATTATAATTTTCTCTAGAAGAACTTCTGGTAAGTTTAATGGCAATTTCCCTCTAATAAGCAATGCGGTCAGTAATGGTCATCAACTAAAGTCACCTAAAGTTGATTCTCGTGGAGATGCAGATCTTGATTTTATTTTTGCTGCGATTGATATTGAACTAAATGATAGAGATAACTGTATGGTTAGTATCTTGTCTAATCAGCTTAGTCGAACATTCCTCCCTGAATCTAAAAATCTATTAACAGACACTATAAGGGATATGTCTTTATTCTTGATTGGTAAAGATAATGGTTTATCTCTCAAGTTAATGGAGATTGCTTACGATAGAAGACCTAATGAAAACCTAAGAAAAAAAATAACGATTATAAAAAATAAAATGTTTAAGCATGGCGTTTAAATTTTTATCTTTAACAATTATTGATGTCAATATTTGATAGATAAACTTAAAAGTTGGCTATATTTTAGTTATTTTAAATGAAGTTATTTAGAATCTAAATAATTGTCTTTAGGTTCTATCTCATTTCATCATTAATTTAAATAAACAATTATCTATGACAATTCAATCACTACAACAATTAGGCGTGAGTATTTTATCGCCCGTATTAACTTTTTTTGAATCGCAGTTACTCGCGAACAAGCAGAAAAATGAGCCTCTATTTTTCCTAGCTCGTGAAGGTTACTGGCTAGAAAAGGCTTACCAAGCGTATTGTGAAGCTAAGGGTGAAAAAGCGGATAGCCGTTACTTGCTCGTTTCTCGTGCTTTCCTGTTTAAAATTGGTTTACTGGAACCGAAGACGTTTGCTTATTCGTTGAACTTTAAGTTCTCAGGCTCTTTATATGAGTTGATGCGGACTCGCTTTATGTTAAGTGATGTCAGTATTCGTAAGGCCTTTAGTGATAAACAGCAGCAGCAAAATATCTTATTGCCAGCCGATCTAGATAAAGTCAGCAAACTGCTCGAAGCAAATATTGGTGTACTTGCGCCAATTATTCGCCAGTCGCATTCTGCCTATAAAGCGTATTTGGAAGCGTTAGGCTTTTTTGAGCAAGACACGATTAATATCGTTGATATTGGTTATAGCGGTACCATCCAAACTTTGTTGAGCCTGATTTTTAATAAGAATATTGCTGGTCATTATCTGATTGCCTCCAATCCTGGTGTTACTGAAGTGGCCGGTAATACCCTAACCATGACGGGTTACCTTAAAGAAAACGTTAAAATGGGTGACGGTTATATTCCGCTTGATCGCTCAATGTTTCTTGAGGCCCTGCTTACTGCGCCAGATGGGCAGTTTCAGGATATTCGATTTAGTGCGTTGCCACATCGCCAGTTCGATTTTTACTATGGGCGTAAGGTAGAAAGCCAACATTGTTTTCATCTGATTGAGCAAATTGTCGAAGGCGCTATCAATCAGATGAAAGAGTATGCAGCGTATGATATTGAGTTTACTGCAGAAGAGGTTGAAGAATTATACAGCGCTTTTGTCACCAAAAAAGGGATGTTTCCTAGAGAGACGTGGACATTATTTGGTTTAGATGATGATACCGCGAGTGAAGGCACAATCAACGGAATAGAATTTTTTGGTTTGAAATAATGAACTATAGAGCAATGGTAAAACAGCGCTTTCCTTTAGTGGAAAATGCGTTAAGACGTAATGCCTCCTTAATGTCTTTAGCGGTAAAAGTGGAATCCGCGTTGATGAGAAGGAATATTCGTCGTTCGACAAAGAAAATGAAAGGCTCTAACCGCTTAGTCACTGACGAGGCTGTTAGATATCTTCAACAAGCTAAATTGCAAGGTCTATTTGACTATCAGTGGTATTGCGATGTTCAGCAATGCGGATTTGAATCCGAACTGAGTGCTTTTAGCGACTATTTGTATAAAAGTACCTTTTCTGCTGTTAGCCCTTCTCCTGCATTCGATAACCTAAGTTATACTAAACGCAATATTGATGTTTTTCATGAACGAGTCAGTCCTTTAACACATTATCTTGAATCGGGTATTAATGAAGGGCGTATTATCTCTCCATTTTATCCTAAATGGTCCCCTACAGATAAATTGCTTATCAACCCCTCATTGAAGGATCTTAAAAATCTGAAGGTCGCTATTTGTTTACATGTGTTCTATGAAGATTTTATTGAATACTACGCTCAGTGCCTGAAAGATTTTCCTGTTAAGGTCGATCTATTTGTCAGTGTCAGTGATAGTAATTATCAGCGAACGGTCGATAAATATTTGGGGTGTCTCGATAGTGTCAACCATATTGAAGTGGTAGAGGTACCAAACCGTGGTCGTAACTTTGGCCCTCTGTTGGTTGAGTTTGGTGAGAAGCTACTGAATTATGACCTGTTTTGCCACCTTCATTCGAAGAAGTCGTTGTATTCAGGGCGCCAACAGACTCAGTGGGCCGACTACCTTGGTGAGTATTTACTAAACGACCATCACGTGATTACCAAAATGCTGACCTATATGGTATCTAACCCAGAGTGCGGGATATATTATCCTACTTCTTTTTCGATGATGCCGGATTGGGTAAACCATTGGCTTAAGAATAAACCTCATCGTGGTGAGTTTTTTAAACAGTGGGGTATTGAAGACCATAGCGACTTTCTGCCGTATCCGGTCGGCGGTATGTTTTGGGCTAAACCTCAAGCGCTTAAGCCGCTGCTTGAAAAAGTATACCGCTATGAAGATTTTCCAGTAGAGCCTTTACCAAATGATGGCTCAGAACTGCATGCATTAGAGCGTTGTATTGGCTTATTGGCGGAGAAATCCGGTTATCGCCAGCTGTTTTATTATCCGGAGCTGGGGTCGTTTACCCATGATCAAAGCTATGTGTTTGCAAACTATGTTAATAATGCCGAAGAGCTTTATCATAAGCTGGCACCATTTGAGACTATTTCGTTTGATGTGTTTGATACCTTGGTAAGGCGCTCTCATTTTGTGCCTGATTATGCCAAGCTAAAACTCGGTAAATATCTCCAGCAGCAAGTCGTTGTGAACGATGCACATGAGTTTGTGAAAGCGCGTAACCAAGCAGAATTTGAAGTACGTAAGCAAAACAATTTCCAAGGTGATGTGACGATTTTTGCGACTTACCAGCAGCTTGCCAAAACCTATCAATGGGATGAGAACACTGCCCATCAGTATGCGGAGATGGAGTTTGGTTACGATCTCGAAATGATTGAAAGCAAAGATGAGATGGTGGATATTGCCAACCGCTTTATTACTCAAGGCAAGCAGGTTTATATCATTTCAGATACCTATTACACTGAATACCAAATCGTATTGATGCTCCGTAAAGCCGGTGTAGCGAATGGTTATCAGCTATTTGTTTCTTCGGAAAAAGGGCTGCGTAAAGATAATGCTACTATGTGGTCATACATTGCTGGCGAGTTGAAAAATAAAGGTCGCTTTGTGCACGTTGGCGATAACGCCGTTGCTGATGCTCAACTGCCCGGTGATTTTGGTTTGGCTAACCTGCATATTCTAAACCCTGCTGACAAATGGCAGGCTGCCGGATGGCACAACCCACTTGTGGGTGACGATCAATTAAATGAACAATTAATTTTAAAATGGGGACCACTGATTAGTCAATTTGGTCGTTACCCATTTTTAGGAGAATAAATGGTTAATTTAGTCTTACATCCAGGCCATTCGAAATGTGGTTCTACTACGATACAGAATTTTATCTATCATAATCGACATAAATTTTTAGGTCGTGGCGTTTTCCTTCCGGATGTGAATTTTAACTTCCCCAATATGCCCAAGTATAATATTAACTTGACTCAGACTCCAAGAGATTATTTGGCTCAGGTGCAAAATGGAGACGTGCCGTTATCAGATTTAGAAAATAAACTAGACCAACTTATTTCTAAGGCTGAAGAGTCAGGATGCCGGCGGGTAATTATTTCAGCAGAAAATTTAATTAATGCGATTGGTCAGCCATCAACAGCTAGTATTCATAAGCTTTTTAATGAAAAATTCAGTAGTGTAAATATTGTATATTATGT
>NZ_WEKT01000106.1:0-4062 GCF_009874545.1 Vibrio eleionomae
GCGTGATGAAATCGAGTTGCCTCTACTGGTTCGAATGTATTGTTATGAGCATCGAATGCTTTTCGCATGCATATTCGTAATCAGTAGAAGCATGTTCCACCTTTCATTGGTTTTGGTAAACCAGAAGTTGTGGAATGGAGTAACTATAACTCGCTCTAATGGATGCATTCACATCAAGTAACTGTGGTTTGATATTATCATCTTGTGGTGACTATCGTAGGCTTAACGTTAGTTGCTTATCCAGCTTCAGCTATTCAATTGGGAATTTTTGCTTTTGATGAAGAACACGCATAATTCGAATATTAGAACCATCAAAAAAATAAGAAACGATCATTGATACTTCAGGAATAATGAGTAATCGACCTTGAATTCCATCACGTTGAACTCCCATTAATGGTTGTTCATTAAGGTTTTCAACTTTTTCTTCAATAATGTCATCAGTTCTTTCAGCCACATCAGGGTTAAAGTCGTACAGAAATTCAAAGATTTTTTCGCGGTCGTTTAAAGATTCTTCTTCCCAGTAAATCATTGACCTTGCTTACGGATTTTTGCTTTGCGTGCAGCCATACGATTTTTGGCAGATTCCTGGTCAACGAATACAGCTCGCCCAGAATCAAATTTATCAAATGCGAGATTAACTTGTTCAGTTAGCCAAGCATCATGGGATAATGCTTTACGTTGTTGTTCAGCGAGTTGTTCAGTGAGCTCTCGGCAAGCATCACTAAGAGTTCGACCTTGGCTTTCAGCCATTTGTTGGGCTAAATGTTTTGTTTCTTCATCAACACGAAATTGAATTCTTGTATCCATGAGTCACTCCTGAATTTGATGTGTGTACAAATGTTAGCACTGGCATTGGTGAAGGACAACTAACAATCCACAGCAATTGGCGCAGTTAACAATGGCAATTGTGGTTTAAAGTCATTTATTCGCTCGTAGTGCGTAATAGAGTGAGTCGTTAAACAGTAAAAGGAGCTGCGGTGGAAAACATCAGGGAAATCCAAATTCGAAATTTAGAAGAACTATTGTGTAAAGCAATGCTGGAATCTGACACAGTTGCCTTGGACAAATTGTTGTCATCTCATTTAATTTTTACGAATCATTTAGGTCAGGTTCTCGGTAAAAAAGACGATTTAGATGCGCATAAATCAGGTTTACTGCATATATCTAATATTTCGGTCGATGAGCAGCAGATCAAATTACAAATGGATACGGCTGTCGTGGTTGCTAAGGTAACAATCTGTGGCAATTATGATGGTCATCCTGCAAACGGGACATTTCGCTTCACTCGAGTTTGGCAAAATATTAAAGATAATCACTGGGAAGTAATAGCTGCCCATTCGAGTGTCATTACTGCTTAATAAGGCGCAGCAGATACGTTTAATTAAGCGAGTGCTGTTTAACGTCAAATACTCACAGGTGAAATGGTTAGGTGCTGCTGTGCAAGTAGAGTCAGCGACACTGTTTGCTGTGTTACCGACAAGCAGTAATTTTAGTTATGGAGAATAAAGTGAATGTAAGGAAAGCGCTCAAGCAAGATGCCAGTAAGTTACTAGAGCTTATTGAACACAAAGCAGAGTTTGACCGTAGTATGAAAGGGTTCAACGGCAAAATTTCCACGACTAAAGAGAAGATAGAGCGAACCTTATTTGGGGAATATCCGTTTGCTCACGCGTTGTTATTGGAAGTCGATGGCAATGTTGAGGGTTTTGCCTTATTTCATTATCGCTATTCTTCGTTCCGGGGTGAGCCGTCAATTTGGCTTGATGACTTGCTAATCATGGGTGAACATCGATCAAAGGGATATGGTGCTAAACTTATGTATGCTTTGAAAACAGAAGCAGAAAAATCGTTAATTTCTCATATTTCATGGACAGCGAGTCCATACAACACCAAAGCACATGATTTCTACAAGAAGTTAGGCGCAGAAGTTGAGCGAATGGATGCTCAGCGCCCATATTTCCGTTGGGCAATGTACGATTAACAAGACGTGGTAATTGACCTCGTTCTGTCACGAATTTGGGGCCCCAAATCTTATGCGGCGTAATGTTTACATGACACTCTGGAGTCTTTTTGAAAATTACATTAGTACGGCATGGAAAACCAAAGGCAAGTGTGAATCCAAAGGTGAGTGCAGTAGGTTTTGCTAATTGGGTTAGAGCCTATAATCGTTCATTGGTTATTTCGAGTAGTAAACCTTCAGAAGAATTGTGTAAAAGAATTAATGGTAGTTATACGGTTTCTAGTGACTTAAATCGCGCTCGACATTCTACTGAATTATGCGCAGGTAAATCGCCAGATTTGATACTGAGAGAGCTGAGGGAAATGGATATTCCAAGATTAAAATTACCTTTTTTCATATCCGTTGATCATTGGCTTATTCTATCTAGAATTTGTTGGTTTTTGGGAATATCAGGTAAGAGCGAATCATTTAAAGTTGGTCGACAGAGAATAATATCGGCAGTTGATCTTCTTGTAGAACAAACGTATAAAAATAGCCATATAACCGTATTTGGTCATGGGCTCACAAATCGTTTTGTTGCCAAAGAATTGAAGCGTAGAGGCTGGCGCATTCAGCAAAAGAGTAAAGGTTTTTGGGGCACGATAGAACTAGTAAATATAACAATACGAACCAACAAACCCGAATAAGTTGGGTGTATGTGGTTTAACGTTTTCGGTTTGTTCAGGCTGCAAGTAAAGTGCTGCTTGCTTAGCGTCATTAGGTTACAAGGAGGTTTGTATGAATGAAACAGTAGAAATTTACCCAAAACAATATGAAAAAATACTGAAAGCAACACAGGACATTGGTTTTCGTCAGTTATCAGAGTTACCCATCGGTCCGTTTCTATCGGCTTTAGCTGCCAGTAAGCAATCAGGGAGTTTGTTAGAGTTAGGGACTGGTACTGGGTTATGTACTTCATGGCTTTTACATGGAATGTCGGCAGATTCAACGTTAATTACGGTGGATAACTCGGCAGAAAATATCGAAATTGCTCGTCACTATCTTAACTCCGATCCACGAGTTGATATTGTTCTATCTGATGGAGAGGACGTTATTGATCGCATTCCGCCATTATCGGTCGATCTAATATTCGCTGACACTTGGCCAGGTAAGTACTATTACCTAAACGAAGCTCTAGCTTGTCTTAAAATTGGCGGCTTCTACATTATTGATGATATGAAAATTCGCGCGGATTGGTCCGAAGAACACAATAGTAAAATTCAACGTTTAATCGATCACTTATCACAGCGTGACGATCTCGCTATTGCGAAGCTATGTTGGTCCACAGGTATAGTCATGTGCGTGAAAGTCGCTTAACAAGGCACTGCATCAGATGCGTTTTATCTTGTCCCATTTTTACTAGGTTAGGTTTTTATTGTTGATTAAGTGCAATACAGCTTATCTTGGCGTTATAGTGTGTATACATATGGTACAAATGGTATGGAAGATATTGAAAAAGAACGCTTTGAAGCATCTGAATTAATCAAAAAACGTTATCCACCCATAGAACCGTTTAATTCAGGGATGTTAGATGTCGGTGATGGTCACTGCATCTATTGGGAAGAGGTTGGTAACCCAGGAGGGGTACCTGTAATATACCTTCACGGTGGACCGGGTAGTGGTTGTGGGCCTGGTTCTAGACGTTATTTCGACCCTAAAGCATATCGCGCGGTACTGTTCGATCAGCGTGGTTGTGGGCGTAGTGTTCCACTTGTTTCTGAGCCTAACGCGGATCTGAGAGTGAATACGACCGATCACCTCGTGGCTGATATTGAAGCACTGCGCGAGTATCTCAAGATTGATAAATGGGTTGTCGTCGGTGGTTCCTGGGGAGTGACGCTTGGCCTTGTCTATGCACAACGTTATCCTAAGCGAGTCATCGCGATGGTCCTAGGGTCGGTAACAATGGGGACGCGTCAGGGCAAACGCATGAAACCCCTTGGTTTTAAAGGCCTGTAGAAAAGGTTATTTTTGAAGAGTCGCTCAGTTTACCATCATCAAATAAACCTTAACTCACAATAAGTTAATTGATCATGATGATCAACAAGTTCCTTATTATGACT
>NZ_WEKT01000107.1:0-3872 GCF_009874545.1 Vibrio eleionomae
CAACAATACTATCTCTAGATCTAAAGTAATCAGGGAAATAAGTCTCGCTATCATTAGAAAATGAAAGATCACACCCAAATGTTGAATTTACAAGCTTTTTCATAACCCAAAATCACTTTAATAGGGAATAATTTAATAAATGATTTGAAAAATCAATTTCTGCATTATTTTTAACAAGAGAAATCTCATCTTCATTTAAAGCACTTTTTTTATTTTTTCTTTTATCCCAATCCTGAGTTAAAGATTGAAAACTTTCTAATAAATTACTACTTTCATCTAAACCGAGAAAAGAAACTATACGTTCTAATTCAGATTGGTTACCACTAAAAACATCTTCATATCTAGTGACAAGCATATTACCATTTTTTGCTTTCAAAAAATGATAAGCTTTTTTAAGTGACATATTCCATACCTGTATAGACCTAGAAACATCATTAGTTGATACCCAATTAATATCATTCTTATCCTTAGCTCTTACCTTCCAAGAGCTAGCAACATCAAATGGGTCTCTTATTATAAAGATATGCTTAGCTTTAGGAAATGCGCTTTCTATATCATCATATATTTGAAAATATCTAGGAACCTTGTCACCAACAATATCGCAATCATCAAACTTTTCCTTTAAGGGATCATAGAAATAGTCCCATTGAATATTTGTTTCTTCATCTTTTATGTTGAAAAAATTCTCTTTTTTGAATCTATCCTTATTTAATCTTGATACACAATCTTTAGTAATTAAGCCTTTATATCGTTCCATTCCTAAACATATTTTTTCATGATTATTCAATAAGCGTACTAATGCTGTGGTTCCTGATCTATCACAACCAGAGATAAATAAAAATTCTTTATTATGCTTCACAATTAACAACCTCTTCGTTTACCGCAAAAAATTTAGTATTATCTTCTTTAACACTCTGCTTAGCATAGTGTTTTATTATTTTCGACCATTCCTCAACTAAATTATCTGAAAAATAGACATTAGAAATATTCAACTCTTTTAACTCAGTATAAGGTAATACATTACTGCATATGACTGGAATACCTAGTTTGTTCAATTCCAAACATTTCAGATAACTTTTATTTTTTGAAAATGACTTATCAACTAAAGGTGCCAGACCAATATCAAAGTTATGCGCTATTTTGGTCATCCAATCAACAAATATATCATATCGTGATGAAGGAGGAACAAGTCGTGTAATATAATTTTTACTTTCGAAATCACCACAACCTACAACATAAAGATGAACTATATNACATCTTCTAATACATTAATAATAAAATTCAAATCTTCTTGATGAGTTCTAGAACCAAAATAAATAATATTTACGATACTTTTATCTTTTAAAATATCTATTTTATCCGATTCTTCAATGTTCACTTTCCATCGGTGATCAAATATTTTATTAGGCCGAATAGTAATATTATAATTATAATTTTTTACAACATTTCTTAAGGATTCATTAGTTACATGAACCTGTTCTGCATTTTCTAAAAGTTTAACTAAGGATGGTTTATAAGTTTTATAGGTACCTTCAGGATCTACTATTTCTGGAACATCGAGTAAGTTATCATCCATTTCAAATATATATGGTATTTTATTTTTATTTAAAACATTAATACACCAATCCACCGCATAAGATGGAATAGCATCTCTTTGTATTACCACTTTTTTGTATTGAAATAAATCTCGAGTTAGTAGATTTCTCCAAGAAATGAACGATACATCTAATCCAGTTTCATGTTCAAAGTCATTTTTCCAATCAACTAAACGAACATAAGCGGTCGGAGGCACTTCTGGGAAATCTCCTTTCATAATGAACCCTAAATTTTCTGTTATAGGGAAATTACGATTTGAAATAGCATCTTGATAAATATTAATATATCTTTCAGTCATATTACTGACAGTATTTGACTTGCCATATCCGTTTTGCCACTCCAAAACATATTTCTGTTTCTCAATTAATAAATGAATATTGCTACGTATAGAAATTAATAAATCAAGGCACTGCTTTGCATTATTTTTAATTAACCAACCCGCTTTATGCTTATTTATTCTTTCTCCAACAGCACCATAATCAATACCAACTACTGGTAAGCCAGAAGCCCAACTTTCTGTTAATGTATGACAATACGTCTCTGGCCAAATTGAGAAAACAGAGGCTATATGGGGACTGATTCTTTTAACGAGCTGTTGAAATTCATCTCGTTTATATCGACCATGAAATTTAACGAAAGGTTTAAGATCATCAGCGCAACTACCGATAATATGAAATTCGATATTATTATCAATATCTAGATTTTTTATGTCTTTAATAAGCTCAGATCCTTTCGAATGTGTAATGTTCCCGGGAACAAGGACTCTTAAAGGACCGTCTATATTATCTATCAATTTAGGTTCAACAAAACTTTCGAAGTCTCGACCATGCGGGATTACCGAAAAAGAATCAGCCTTTTCTTTTAACTCTAAATTGTGGAGTAAGATCTCTTTAGCACTTTCACATGTAGTTATAAAATGATCACTACACTCTAAAGCATTTGCCATTCTTTTCTTCCAACGACTTAACATTTCTTTAGTCATTGGTCTTACAGTTTCATCATGCCAAAGAGGATTTATATTACCTTCAACAACCCCTTCTGGATAATAAACACCCTTATTATCAATAAGATTGACCGAGGGGCAAATCGTATAGAAGTCATGAAAAGAATTTATGACTGGAATATAAAGTTCCTTCGCTATCTGGGGTAACTTCAAACTGTGCCAAGCTAAGTGACGAATATGAAGAAGGTCAATATTGTATTTATATAGTAAAAAGCTAACTAATGATTCATATTCACTCGAAAGATGAGTGGCATACTTAACAGGTTGATTTAATATATATTCTTCAATAGGTTGATAATCATCTTCACCCGCTTTTAATATCTCTACCTTTTGGGTATTGCAAGCTAATGCATAGCAATCATATATTCCAGATAATTGCCTCATTAAATCTAAATTTGTTTTTGGAGTTCCACCTGTTCGAGTAGAAATAACAAACATCAATTTAGGCTTTGCGATCTGATCTGATAGTTTAGTCTCGGTTAATTTTATACCTATATTTTCTTGTATTTTTTTAAAAGCATTCGATCCTCCAATAGCTTGGATTGCACCTTCGTACTCTGGAAAATCTTTTTTTACTTGTTTTAAACCTGCATCCATTAGAGCATGTTTAGACTCTTTAAAAGAAGCAGATCGTTTATGAAATATATAAGTTTTTGTATCTATGATATTATGCCAACTGCTATTTAGAGCTCGCATACAAAAATCGTTTTCCTCACCATATCCTTTCGGGAATTTTTTTTCATCGAATTCCCCAATATCATTTATTAGGTCTCGTTTAATGTATAGGCAAAATCCATTCCCGGTAGGTACATCTATATATTCTCCGCCTATATTACTAACGACTCTAGAAATAGTATCAATATTTAGATGTTCAGGAATATCATTCAAACCAGACTTTGGTACAGAAAAAGCTCCAGCGCCATTAGACACTGCGGTTACAGTACCTACATTCTGTTGACTATAGGCAGCTATCGATAGATTTCTTATCCAGTTAGGAGTAACAATCGTATCACTATTAAGAAGGATAACATCTCTCTCTTTAGAGAGTTGAATGCCTTTGTTTACATTCCGTGTATATCCTTTATTTCTAAAATGATGTTTAACAGTTATAAATGGGTGAGATTTATATTTATTTAATATAGGTTTAACATTTTTATCTGGACTGCAGTCATTTAATATAATAATATTAATATTATTATTTAATGGTGTGTTTTTTATCACACTATCAATACATTTTATAACGTCATCAATAGCATTATATACAGGTATTAAT
>NZ_WEKT01000108.1:0-3551 GCF_009874545.1 Vibrio eleionomae
CGCCACATGTGTGTATCACCGCCACATGTGTGTATCACTGATATCGAATGAAAAAACGTTCAAAGGTGGAGTAAAACGCAAAAGGAAGATGGCCGGAATGAGTGAAGCGTATTTAGAGAAGGTTCTCGCAGCCCTTTAATGATGGGCACCTTCATGCTTTTGCCCTGGTCTCGGGTGCGACACGAAGTCATTTCGTGATGTCTTCGAAGAGGTAGAGCATGCATACCAAATATCCGAAGATGAATGGGAGGTGCCCACATCGATAACGGTCTACCCAAGATTTATTAAGGGTCATCGAAGTCTAAATGGTGACTACTATCTCCCTAGCTTGGTCGGCAGAATCTATAAAGAGGTGTTACTAGCATTCCAAGAGGACGCCTTAATTCTCGCTGGATTAGGGCTGAGAGGTACAGTAGAGGCGGTGTGCAATGATCTAAATATAAGCGGTAGAAATTTGGAGGCTCGTATATCAAAGCTCGCAACTGCTGGTTATATTTCAAGAAAAGATGCTGAACGATTACACGGCATCAGGTTCATGGGCAATGATGCTGCACATGAAATAAAAAAGCCTAAATCAGCGCAGCTCTCAGTCGCGCTAAGAATCGTCGAGCACTTGCTGTCCAGTGTATATATTCTTGAAAAAGAGGTTCAGGGAAACATTGAGACTCTGATAACAGAATTTTCCGGCTTTGTAGATCTTATCAAAGAAAAGGTTAAGCACTTATCAAGTGGAGATGAGCTTCCAATCATAGGTCTTCTCGGTCGAGACATACGGCGTGTAAAGGAGTCACTTCCAAATCTTGAGCCCGAACTTATTTCTAAAATAGACGGTGGAGAGATATCCTTTCTCACGAAAGGAAAAGTCGATAAATATGAAAACTCAAGACATGATCTCCAGCACTATGTTGTGGTATGAGCTAACAAGTCAAAGAACTCGGACGCAGCGAAGCTGCGCTGGTGTTTGAGGCGTTATGCTTCCTAAGGTTCACTCTTCTCCGTTTACTTAAAATAAGAGGTAGTGTTATATGAATAATATAGATTTGTCTTTGGCTGGTAATTATCTAACTAGCTCTGATGATTTGGGGGCATTAGACAAGATGCTCGTTGCTCAAGATGATTTTTCCAATTCTGCTATGCGCTGTGCTTTATCTGCTTTATTCGGGAGAATTGGTAAAGTGTTAGACATAAAAGAAGACGTGTATAACCAATTATCAAACCTAAATAAATTTTATCTTGTTCGTGGAGCGTTTCCTGAACAAGAACAAGAGCTAAGAGCTTTCATTTTAGAACGATTTTATAAGTTCGTTAGCTAAATTAGGCAAAAGCATAACAATACGCTCCAATGGATGCATTCAAATCAACCACTTGTGGTTTGAATTTATTAGCTTGTGGTGACTATCGTGGGGCACCATTGAGCTTAACGTTATGTGCTAAATAATCAAAAGGAATAACGATGGCAACGCCTCAAAGAATTAAAATTCCTCGTACAATAGATAGTAAAGTAATTGATTGTTTTAAAAAAATTGGAGAGGATCATACGTTAAATAATTTTAATGTTAATGCATTAACTGATGTCGCAATTAATAATATCGATTTGTTTAACGGAGAAAATGAAGAGCTTGAATCACTATTAAAATATAATTCATCATTAATCAATAACTGTTCAGGAAAAATCGGTGGATTACAGATAGTATACTATCGAGGTGGTCAAGATGTGCAAAATAAATCAGCTATATTTGATGAGGTTTTACTTACGTGGAATTCACAGCAAGGCGGTGTTAGTAATATAGATAGGCTTGATATTGTTAATATTATTAATTGTGAGCTTAACGCTATTGAACCTGGTGAAGATATTGATTCTGGTTTGTATAAAGAACAATCGCAACTTATTTCAATACATAATGCGACTTTACAACGTTTAGAGAAGCTCAATGAAGATTTAATAAAACAAAGTTCCAATTTTCGAGATGGTTTAGAAAAAAGATTTGATGAAAGATCTGATGAGCTTAATAAAAACATAGATGAAAAGAGAGATAAATTAGAGCAAGAATATAAACAAAAAAATGATAATCTTAATAAAAAGGAACAAGCATTTTCAGAGAGGTTATCTGCATTTGATGATAGAGATAATACTCATGTGCGCCGTGAAATACGTGACCGTATGCTTGATGATGTCAAAGCAAGAATCGAAAAATTTGGTGTTTCGGCTAGCACGGAAGGGAAGCGGCGCCCGGTATTTTGGGGTATTATATTGTTAATCGCCGTAATTACTATATTGCTTGCTTATACCATATTTGAAATAAGTTTTGATCCTCAAATCAATAATTCTGGAAACTCTAGTATTATATATTGGCTTTGGGCGAAGATTAGTATTATGACGTTAGCACTATTTGGCACAATTCTATATTATATTAAATGGCAAAATAGATGGGCTGAACAATATGCTAATACAGAGTTTCAATTGCAACAATTTTATATTGATGTAAACCGTGCTAACTGGGTTATAGAAAGCTGTTTAGAATGGCGGAAAGAAACTGAATCAGAAATACCACACATCTTACTTGAAAGTATGACTAAAAATCTTTTTGAATCTAATGTGGAAGAGTTAGAAAAAGTTATACATCCATCAGATGAATTGGCATCAGCTCTGCTTGGTAGTGCGTCAAAATTAAAAATGAAAGTTGGCGATAACGAGATAGAATTTGATAAACCAGCAAAGATTAAATCAAAGAAAGTATCGTCTAATTAACTTCAGTGAGCGTATGTTAGGGTGTGTCCTTATTAAATTTTGAAATTATCTTAGATAGGAATACGTTTGGTTTCGGAAATGATCAATCAACGTCTCTTTACTATACATATACACCAGCACTGCCTGAAGTACGCAAAATGCAAGGGTTAATAGAAGATCATATCCGTAAAGAGAATGCAAAAAAGGCTAGTGCGGACTTATAGGTATAACAAGCGCTTGCAGGCTAACACCAAACCTTACGAGTTTTTGTGTAACTCGCTGCGCTCAAACATTAACACAAAAACACTCCTGTTTTGGTGCAGCTGAAGCGGGCGTTAAACGTCAAAGTTGGTTCAGAGAAAAATAAATGAAAAATGAAGCAAGTAAAATTTCGAAGATTATTGAGAATTATTGTGATGGTGAGTTTGGTATTCTTGACGAAGAGCATGTCTTGAAATGGGTTCATCAATTTGAAGTTGATGATAGACAGCTGATACTTGAAGAGACCAATAGAATATTAAGAACGACTTACATAAATAAAGAGTTACTTCTTGAAAAGATTAAGAAGATGTCAGGATGTAACGAATTAACAGGTAAGAATCCTCGAGAATATTGGTCAAATTGCTCGCTTCTTAATATTCAAGAAAATGGTAGTAGTCAGAGTGAATTGGTAGGAATTCTAAAATATCACATACAAGAGACTATGGCGTCAAGCGTTAAATTTTTGATGTGTTTTCATCCCACATGGTTCCATCTCTCAGCATAGAATTTAGTATGACAACCATCTTTCTAACGCAGGCGATAATGGCCACTTTTTTAGGCT
>NZ_WEKT01000109.1:0-3236 GCF_009874545.1 Vibrio eleionomae
CGCCACATGTGTGTATCACTGATATCGAATGAAAAAACGTTCAAAGGTGGAGTAAAACGCAAAAGGAAGATGGCCGGAATGAGTGAAGCGTATTTAGAGAAGGTTCTCGCAGCCCTTTAATGATGGGCACCTTCATGCTTTTGCCCTGATTTCCAAAGCAATTCTTATCATTAAATACAAAATCTACACAATCAATGCTTCAGAGTACTATTGGGCGTATTCAGGGACTTCAAGCATCAGATCCCATCATTATTACTAATGAAGAACATCGTTTTATAGTTGCAGAACAGTTAAGACAAATTGGAACAAAAGCTAAGATAATATTAGAACCTATTGGGCGAAATACTGCTCCGGCTATTGCTTTAGCCGCATTTTCTGCAATGGAGTCAGGTGACGACCCTACCTTATTGGTTTTAGCAGCAGATCATATTGTCAAAGATGTCCAAGCCTTTCAAACATCGGTTAAAAAAGCGATTGAAGAGGCAGAGCAGGGAAAGTTAGTGACATTCGGTATTGTTCCTCATAAAGCAGAAACTGGTTATGGGTATATTCACCGAGGTACAGAAGTTAGTTTGGATGTTTTTGAAGTGAACCAATTTGTTGAAAAACCCGACTATGAAACAGCACAGAAATATCTAGATTCAGGCGAATTTTATTGGAACAGTGGATGCTTTATGTTTAAAGCATCCACTTATTTAAAAGAGTTACAGACATTTTCTCCAGAAATATATCTGTATTGTCAAAAATCAGTTCAAGCGATTGATTATGATCTAGATTTTATTCGAGTAGATAAAAAAGAGTTTATGCAATGTCCAGATGATTCTGTTGACTATGCGGTGATGGAGCATACGAAACATGCCGTCGTCGTTTCTATGGACGCTGGATGGAGCGATGTCGGTTCTTGGTCTGCGTTATGGGACGTATCGGATAAGGATGAAAAAGGAAATGTGTCTATTGGCGATGTCATATTGAATGACACACATGACAGTTATATCTATGCGCCGAATAAATTAGTAGCAGCCGTTGGCATCAAGGGAATGGTTGTCATAGAAACAAAAGATGCGGTTTTAGTTGCCCAAAAAAATAATGTCCAGGAAGTAAAAAATATAGTCGAGCAACTAAAAGAAGACGACCGAGCTGAATTCAGAGAGCATCGGGAAGTATATCGTCCTTGGGGTAAATCAGATGCGATAGATAAGGGAGGGCGCTATAAAGTGAATAGAATCACGGTTGAACCAGGTAAAAAGCAGTCGTTACAGATGCATTATCATCGAGCAGAGCATTGGGTAGTGGTTTCTGGTACAGCAAAGGTAACTTTTGATTCTCAAATAAAGGTGATTACGGAAAATCAATCAATTTATATTCCTGTTGGCGTCAGCCATAGAATTGAAAACCCTGGAAAAATCCCATTAGAACTCATCGAAATTCAATCGGGTTCATATCTAAATGAAGATGACGTTATCCGCTTTGAGAAAAACTAATATGGAAAAATTAACCTGTTTTAAAGCTTATGATATTCGTGGTCAATTAGGTGAACAGTTGAGCAACGACATAGCCTATAGAATCGGCCGTGCCTATGGGCAATTCATAAAAAGTGAAGATGACGCTAAAAAAACCGTAGTAGTTGGTGGTGATGTACGCTTAACAAGCAAAGAGCTTAAACACGCACTGGCGAACGGTCTAATGGATGGAGGCGTTAATGTTATCGATCTAGGATTAACGGGTACTGAAGAGATTTATTTTGCGACATTTCATCTTGGTGTTGATGGCGGTATTGAAGTGACAGCAAGCCATAACCCAATGGACTACAACGGTATGAAGTTAGTGCGTGAAGAGTCTAAACCGATTAGTGGTGATACTGGGTTGCGTGAAATCCAAACGTTGGCTGAAAAGAATGAATTTGTAGATGTACCCACTAAGGGAACGTATACCGAAGTCTCAACGTTAAAAGAATATGTTAACCACCTGATGGGGTACATTACGCCAGAAAATATCAAACCAATGAAGTTAGTGGTTAACTCAGGAAATGGTGCCGCTGGGCATGTTATTGATGAGTTAGAAAAGCGATTCCTCCAACAAGATATCCCCATCGAATTTATTAAAATTCACCACGAAGAAGATGGAAACTTTCCTAACGGTATTCCTAACCCTTTACTTCTCGAGTGTCGTGCAGATACTTCTAATGCAGTGAAAGAACACAAAGCAGATATGGGAATTGCTTTTGACGGAGATTTTGATCGCTGTTTCTTATTTGATGAAAACGGAGAATTTATCGAAGGTTATTATATTGTTGGCTTGTTGGCAGAAGCGTTTTTGCAGAAAGAACCTGGTGCAAAAGTTATTCATGATCCACGCTTAACTTGGAACACCATTGACGTGGTCACTAAAGCAGGCGGTATACCAGTGATGTCGAAAACAGGGCACGCATTTATTAAAGAGCGCATGCGCAAAGAAGATGCAATTTATGGTGGCGAGATGAGTGCCCACCACTATTTTAGAGATTTTGCATATTGTGATTCAGGGATGATTCCTTGGCTATTAATTGTTGAGTTGTTATCTGTAACACCTAATTCCTTATCAAATTTGATAGAAGAAAGGAAAAATCTATTTCCTTGTAGTGGTGAAATAAATTTCAAAGTTATAAATCCTAATCAAATAATACAGATTATCGAGCACAAATTTAAAGGTTATAAAAAAACAATTGTTGACGGATTGAGTATTGAAACGGACGATTTTAGATTCAATATAAGACAATCAAATACGGAAAATATGCTAAGACTAAACGTTGAAACAAAAAGTGACAAAGAGAAATTAAATGAAATTTCAAATGATATCTCAAGTGTTATTAGAGGATTGTAATGACGTTTTTCCCAACTAAGAGAGAGTTTGATATTATACGCTATAAAGCGAAGTTATCTTTATTATCAGAAGCATCAAGTACATATCTTAGTTATCTTTGGTGGATATTTGAACCGATGATATCACTAGGCATATACTATATAGTGTTTGGACTTATATTTCACCGTGGAACAGAGGATTTCATTCCATTTTTGTTAATAGGATTGGTTTCTTGGCAATGGTTCAGCCAGACTATAGAACACTGTGCGAATTCAATAAATGGAAATGTAGCAATAATATCAAATGTAAAGTTTAGAAAGTTAATACTCCCGAGCGTTAATATTATAATTGATACAGTAAAGTTCACAATTGTATTTTGTATATTATTAGTTTTTTTA